>DATBBS010000185.1:0-1659 GCA_036270895.1 Xanthobacteraceae bacterium | reverse complement strand
CGCTCCTCGCTCGCATAAGGCGTGAGGGCGACCGGCGACTGGAACAGCGTCTCGCGCGACACCACGTAATAGCGGCTGGTGAGCTCCTCGCCGAGGCGGCGCAGATTGATGCGCGAGAAGATGACCTGCGTGCCCGACGAGCCGATGTCGACTCCGACGGTCGTCAGCGACACGTGATCGGCGATCCAGATCGGATTTTCCTCGAGCGGCAGGTCGTCGGGGAAATCGTGATCGTGATCCGCATAGCCGTCATGCGTATGGGCGAGATCGATCCCGAGGCTGTGGTCCGCGACCGTGTGGCTCTGCTTGTCGGTCGGATTGTTCTTGGGCTCGTCGGACCCCGGCATCAAATCATCTCCGTGAAAGTTGGGCTTGCATTATCATGGGGTATTCACTTATTCATCATCTATCTTACGCACCGCTCGATCCGATGAGGTTTGCCATGCGCCGCGCCGTTCTCGCCGCCTCTCTCGTTCTCATGCCGTCCCTCGCCCTGGCTCACCCGGGACTTCCCGGGCACACCCACGACCTGGCGAGCGGACTGATGCATCCGATCGGCGGGCTCGATCACGTGCTCGCCATGGTGGCGGTCGGCCTGTTCGCGGCCCAGCTCGGCGGGCGCGCCCTGTGGCTGGTGCCGGCGAGCTTCGTCGCCGCGATGGCGGCCGCCGGGATCGCCGGCATGAGCGGCATCGCCTTGCCGCTGACCGAAACCGGAATCGCCCTGTCGGTGATCGTGCTGGGCGGCGCGATCGCGCTCCGCCTCGCCATGCCGGTCGCGGCCGCGATGGCGCTGGTCGGCTTCTTCGCGATCTTTCACGGCTATGCGCACGGGATCGAGACGCCCGAGACGGCGTCGGGCCTGCTCTACGGCCTCGGCTTCGTGACGGCGACCGCGCTGCTGCATGGGCTCGGTGTCGGGATCGGGTTGCTGGTGGGCCGGCTCGAGGCCGGCCACGGCCGGAAGCTGGTCCGCGTCGCGGGCAGCGCCGCGGCGCTGATCGGCGTGGCGCTGCTCGCCAACGCGGTCTGATCCGTCACCCATCAATGTGAAACGGCGCCGGTTCCGGCGCCGTTTTTTTTGCGCGCCGTCGCGTCTCACGCCACCTTCGCCGGCAGCTCCACCAGCTCGGCCTGATAAGCGGTGTCCATCTTCGGGCTGAGGCCGTGCTTCGCCAGCTCCTGGGCGAACATGGTGCGGATCTCGGGTTTCTCGTCGGCGTAGTCGATCTGGTCGCCGCCGATGCGGCGGCTGATCCAGGCCTTGGGGACCCCCTGGCCGTTACGGATCGACACCACCTCGTGCTTGAAGGCGAGATAGCGCGCCGGTGTCGTGCCGGTGTTGAAATGCTGGTGCAGCCACATGTTGGGCGGCACGATCATGCTTCCCACCTGCCAGTCGTAGCGGCGCGGCTCCTCCCCTTCCGGCCACATCAGCGAATAGCCCTCGCCGTTGAGGATGATGACGTGCGCGCCCGGCCCGTGGCAGTGGCCCTTCTTGTAGGTGCCGATGGGGAATTGCGAGATGTGGCTGTTCATCGAGCCCTTGGCCATGTTGAAGCGGATATGGCCGCCGCCCGCCCCGCGCTCCTTGGCGCTGATGAGGGGCAGGTTGACGGCGTCGGCGACGAAATTCGTCTGCAGCAGAAGGCCCTTCTG
>DATBBS010000184.1:0-13026 GCA_036270895.1 Xanthobacteraceae bacterium | reverse complement strand
GCTCTATTGCTGCGGGCCGCGCGGCCTGATGCAGGCGGTGCGCGACATGACCGGCCATTGGTCGCCCTCCGCGGTGCATTTCGAGGCATTCACCGAAGTGGCGGAGCGCAAAGCGGACGACAAGCCGTTCACAGTGCGGCTCGCGCGCAGCGGCGGGACCGTCGCGGTGCCTGCCGGAACCACCATTCTCGAGGCCTTGCGCCTCAAGGGGCTCGCGGTGCCGAGCTCATGCGAAAGCGGCACCTGCGGCACCTGCCGCACCCGGCTCATCGCTGGGGACGCGGATCACCGCGACCTCGTGCTCTCCGAGGGCGAGCATGCCACCAACATCATGGTGTGCGTATCGCGCGCGCGCTCCGACGAACTCGTGATCGACCGGTAGGGCCACATGAGCGACCGCAAGCTCCGTCTCGGCGTCGCAGGTCTCGGCCGCGCCTTCAGCCTGATGGTCCCGACCTTCATGGCCCACCCGCTGGTCGAGGTCGCGGCCGGGGCCGATCCGCGGCCGGAGGCGCGCACCAGATTCGCCGCCGAATTCCACGGCGACGCCTACGCGACGGTCGAGGAGTTATGCGCTGACCGCAACGTCGAGGCGATCTATATCTCGACGCCGCACCAGTTCCATGCCGAGCAGGTCGCGCTCGCGGCCGCCGCCGGCAAGCATGTGCTGGTCGAGAAGCCGATGGCGCTCTCGCTCGCCGAATGCCGACAGATGATCGCGGCGACGCGCGCGGCCGGTGTGACGCTCGTGGTCGGGCACAGCCACAGTTTCGACGCGCCGGTCGCCCGCACCCGCGCGCTCGTCGCCGGCGGGGATTTCGGCAATATCCGCATGATCACGGCGCTTAATTTCACCGATTTCCTCTATCGCCCGCGCCGACCCGAGGAGCTCGACACCAGCCGCGGCGGCGGCGTGGTGTTCAACCAGGCGCCCCACCAGGTCGACGTGGTGCGGCTGATCGGCGGCGGCAAGGTGCGCAGCGTGCGCGCCATGACCGGCAGTCCCGACGCCGGGCGCCCGACCGAAGGCGCCTATACGGCGCTGCTCAGCTTCGAGAACGGCGTGGGCGCCTCGCTCACCTATAGCGGGCACGCGCATTTCGATTCCGACGAGCTCACCGGCTGGATCGGCGAAAGCGGCGCCCAGAAGGAACCTGCGCGCTACGGCGCGGCGCGCCGTTCGCTGTCCGCCATCACGGGCGCCGAGCATGAGCTCGCCATCAAGACGGCGCGAAATTACGGCGGGCAGGGCTATACGCCGCCTCCGGCGGCCCGCTTTCACCAGCATTTCGGCTTCCTGGTCGCGTCATGCGAGCGCGCCGATCTGCGGCCGCTGCCGCACGGCGTGATGATCTACGGCGATACCGATCAGCGGCTCGATCCGCTGCCGCAGCCGCCGGTTCCGCGCGCCGAGGTGATCGACGAGCTGCATGCGGCGATCGTTCACCGGGTTCCTCCGCTGCACAGCGGCGAATGGAGTCTTGCCACCATGGAGGTTTGCCTCGCCATGCTGCGCTCCGCGCGCGAGCAGCGCGAGATCGCGCTCGAGCATCAGGTCGCGGTGGAGGCGTAGGGCATGGCGGCGAAACGACCGAAACGCTCCGTCGCGGATGCGGGCACCGAGGCGATCCTGCGCCATTGGCGCGAGGCCGTACCCAACGACCGGCTGGCGCATCTCGTCAAGGACGCGACGCGCGGATTGCTGCGGGCCCTGCAGATGCGCCTGAGCAAGCACGGCGTGTCCTTCGGCCACTGGGCCTTCCTGCGCATCCTGTGGGAGACCGACGGCCTGACCCAGCGCGCCTTGAGCGTCGAGGCGGGACTGATGGAGCCCACCACCTCCTCGGCGCTCGCCGCCATGGAGGCGCTCGGCTATATCCGGCGCGAGCGGATGCCGCATAATCGCAAGAATATCCATGTGTTCCTGACTTCCCGCGGCAAGGCGCTGCGGCCCAAGCTGGTGCCGCTGGCCGAAGAAGTGAACGACGTCGCGGTGCGCGGCGTGAGCGCGGCCGACGTGGCGGTCACCCGCAGGACGATGCTGGTGATGATCGAGAATCTGGCGCGCGACGAGCTGCGGGCGGGCAAGAAGCGGCGGCGCATGCCGTCGACCCGCGAGCTCGCGCGCCGGGTCGCCGCCGCAACCGCACTGACCCGCGCACAATCCCGTCACAAAGCTGCCCAGCGAGGACTCTGACGCCGATGCACGACACCGACCTGTTCCACGAGCATCTCGCGCTCACCGACGAGGAGCGTGCGGAGATCGCCCAGTATATCTGGGACCAGGAGCACGTCGATCTCACCACCATCGGCATCGACATCGGCAGCTCGACCTCGCATCTCCTGTTCGCCAAGGTGCTGCTCGAGCGGCAGACGCAAGGATTGTCGAGCCGCTTCACGGTGGTGCATCGCCAGGTGCTGTGGCGCTCGCCCATCATGCTCACGCCTTTCCTGCCGGACGGCACCATCGACGCCGCCGCGCTCGGGGCTTTCATCCAGAAGGCCTATGGGGAGGCGGGCTTTGCGCCGCACGATATCGACAGCGGCGCCGTGATCCTGACCGGCGAGGCGATCAAGAAGAAGAACGCGCAGGCGATCGACGAGCTGTTCGCCGCCGAGGCCGGCAAGTTCGTCTGCGCCACGGCAGGCCACAAGCTCGAATGCACGCTCGCCGCCCATGGGGCGGGCGCGGTGCGGCTCGCCAAGGAGCGCGGCGAATGCATACTGCATGTCGACATCGGCGGCGGCACCACCAAGCTCGCGCTGATCGACCGTGGCGTGATCCTCGGCGTGGCCGCCTTCGCGGTCGGTGGCCGCCTGTTGGCGTCGGATGACAGCGGCGCATGGACCCGGGTCGACGATTCGGCGCGCCTGGTTGCCCGCGAGCTCGGCCTCGCCACAGACCCGGCGACGCTCGCCGACGTCGCGGTGCGCCAAAAAATCGCCCAACGCCTGGCGGCCATCGCGGCCGACTACATCCTCGACGCGCCGCGCGATGGGCTCGGCCAGGCGCTGCGGCTCACCGAGGACCTCGTCCGGCCGGTCACGCCGGTTGCGATCACCTTCTCGGGCGGCGTGTCGGAATATGTCTTCGGTTACGAGGCGCGCGAATACGGCGATATCGCCAAGCTCTTGGCGGGGGCACTGGGCGAGGAGCTCAAGCGGCGCGGCAGCCCGCTCGTGATCGATCCGGGCCAGCGCATCCGCGCCACCGTGATCGGCGCCTCGCAGTTCACCGTCCAGGTGAGCGGCAAGACCATCTATCTGCCCGACCCCGGCGTGCTGCCGGTGCATAATGTCCCGGTGGTGCAGGCCGGTCTCGATCTCTCGGGCGCGTTCGACCCGCCCGCGCTCACCGCGGCGATCGACGCGAGCCTGCGGCGCATGGACCTCGCTCCCGACGCCCGCATGGCGATCGCCTTCGCCTGGCACGGCGATCCGGACTATGCCCGCATCGCGGCGGCGGGACGCGCCATCATGGCGGCGGTCGCGCCGGACGGCCGGCGCAGCCAGCCGCTGCTGCTGATGATCGATGGCGACGTCGGCAAGACGTTTGGGCAGCTGCTGCGCGACGAGCTCGGCCTTGCGGGCGACCTCGTGTCGATCGACGGCGTGCAGCTCGCCGAGCTCGACTTCGTCGACGTCGGCGAATTGATCTCGCCGCCGGGGGTGGTACCCGTGGTGATCAAATCTCTGCTATTCTCGTGACAACCCGTCACGAGGACGATGACGATCGAACTGTTGGAGGAGGCCGGCACATGAACGAACGAATGAAAAACGACACCGCCAAGCCGCGCTACGGCGTCGATGCCTACCTGGACTGGGTCGAGAAAGAGGGACTCCCCGTCACCGAGGATTTCGGCATCGATCTCTATGCGGTGCAGACCGCTCCGTGGGCGCGCTACGGCGTCAAGGGCGCCGCCGTGCACCTCAAGGGCCGCGGCGATTTTGCCAACATGTTCGTACTCGACATCCCGCCCGGCGGCTCGACCACGCCGCAGCGCCATCTCTACGAGGACGTCTATTACGTGCTGGAAGGTAGCGGCAGCACCCAGATCGAGTTCGCCGACGGCAAGAAGCGCAGCTTCGAATGGGGCGCACGCAGCCTGTTCGCGATTCCGCTCAACGCCAAGCACCGGCACTTCAACGCCAGCGGCCGCGAGCGCGCGCTGCTCGCCACCACCACCGACCTGCCGCTGGTGATGAACACGTTCCACAACGAGAAATTCATTTTCGACACCGATTTCGAGTTCGGCGACCGCACCGGCAAGAACGAGTATTTCGCCGGCGAGGGCGACCTCATCACGGTACGCCCCGGCAACCACATGTGGGAGACGAATTTCGTGCCGGATCTCGCCGCCATCGAGCTCAAGTCCTGGGGCGACCGCGGCGCCGGCGGCTCCAACATCATGTTTGTGCTCGCCGACGGCACCATGCACGCCCATATCTCCGAGATGCCGGTCGGCACCTACAAGAAGGGCCACCGTCACGGCCCCGGCTTCCACGTGATGTGCGTGACCGGCCACGGCTATTCGCTCGCCTGGTTCGACGGCGAGAAGGATTTCACGCGCATCGACTGGAAGCACGGCACCGTGTTTCCGCCCTGCGACCAGCAGTTCCACCAGCATTTCAACGCCAGCCAGCAGCCGGCGCGCTATCTGGCGACCGGCGTCGGCGGCCTGCGCTATCCGCTCACATTGAATCAGCGGCGCTCGCTGCTGGGCGTCAAGCCGGGCGAGAAGGGCGCGGTGTCGGTCGACATCAAGGAAGGCGGCGACCAGATCGAATACACCGACCAGGATCCGCGCATCCACAACATCTGGCTCAAGGAAATGGCCAGGAACGGCGTCGAGCCGAAAATGGAGAAATATTTTCCCCAGGCCGAGCGCGCGCCCGTTATGGCGAAGTGATCCAATGACGATGTGTGAATGCCAGGCTCCGCGCGCTACGGCGCCTTGTAGACCACCGCCTGCTTGGCCCGCTCCACGATGTCGGGCGGCGTCGCGTAGATCTTCTCCGCGATCTTCTGCAGCGCCTCGCCCGCGATCGGATCGAGATCGAGGCCGAGCTTCTCGCCCTCGGCGCGCAGCTCGGGGTCGCGCAACGCATCCATGAAAGCCTTGCGCAGCGCCGCCACCCGGTCGGCCGGCACGCCCGGCGGCAGGATATAGGGACGGCCGAAGATCTCCGAGCTGTAGATCAGCTCCATGATCTGCCGGTCCTGCGGGCTCTTGGCGAAGTCGACCGCGAGCGGAACGCCCATCCGGTTGACGTCCGGATGACCCTTGTCGTGCTCCTGCACCAGCACCCGGATGAAGCCGTTCTGCAGCCAGTCGGGATGCTGGACCGACAGGCTCGACCAGGAAAAGCCGCACAGGCCCTGCACCTCGCCCTTCTCGATCGCAAGGGTGATCTCGCGCGTGCCCGGATAGCCGCTGACGATGCGGAATTTGGTGCCGACCGCGTTGTTGAGCAGCGCCGGAAAATCGCGCGTCGAGGTGCCGGGCTGGCTCGCCCCGATGATGACCTCGCGCGTGAGCGCGTCCTGGAACGTCTTCACCGCCGCGTCGGCGCGCACCGCGCAGATATAGTAGTCGATGGTGGCGCTGCCGAGATAAATGAATTTCGAGGCGTCGTGCTTCATGCGCGCCTTGTCGCCGAACAGCGGGTCGAGCACCGCCGCGGTCTGCACCGCGCCGATCACGGTGCCGTCCTTGGGGGCCACCGCGTAGATGTGGGCGGCGGCGGCGTTGCTGCCGGCGCCCGGCATGTTGCTCGGAACGATGATCGGATTGCCAGGAATGTATTTGCCGAGATGGCGCCCGAGCAGGCGCGCATAGGTGTCGTAGCCGCCGCCGGCCGACGAGCCCACGATCAGGTTGATCTGCTTGCCTTTGTAGAAGGCGGCGACGGCGTCCTGCGCCCGTGCGGCCGGGGCAAGCAGCGCCGCCACAAGGATGAGAAGCAATAGGCGGCGATGGTTCATGACGGATCCGTAAGGTGGGCGAAGCGAAGCGTGCCCACCCTACAAAGACGGCAATGCCCGGCACAAGTCGGGGCACCTTTGACGCACCGGGGTGCCGGCGTCCGCAGGGCCGCGAATGCGCGCGCCTGCTGGCGTGTGCGTTTTCGCACCCCAGGCGCCCGGACTCTCGCCTACCTCCTGATCATCGAGATCGCTTCACGCCAATGACGGGTGCAGCCGAGATCTCGGAAAGAACGCAATGGAGAGTTCCATGAAGACGATCATCGCACTTCTCACCACCACCATGCTGGCTGCCGGCGCCACGACCGCCATGGCGGCCCCGCAGGGCAGCAACCAGGCGGCGGACTACGCGCTCAGCCTCCGGGCGGCCCAAGACTTCGGCGGAGCCTATGCGTCCGCGCGCGAGCCCGGCCAGGTCCGCAACAGCACCTTCAACGTCCCGGCTCAGAACGACTTTCAGCTCCAGGGCCGGTGAGACCTCAATGAAGATCTCATGTCGAGAATGGCTGGCCCCGCGGCCGGCCATTTCTTGCCATGCCGTCCATAGCGGCCGCGCGCCTCATGCCGCCGCGGTGTAGTTGCCGAATTTGATCAGGTTCTCTTTCTGCTTCTCGTTGCGCGGCGGCAGCTTGAACAGCCGCGCCGCGGTGCCGCCGAGAATGTTGTGCTTGGCCTTTTCGGACAGGAACGGCAGGTCGTAGATCGTGCTCGGCAGGTCGAAGTCCCAGTGCGGATAATCCGAGGCGTAGAGCAGGTGGTTTTCCGCATCCATCATGCGGAAGGTGCATTCCAGCGCCTCGCGGTCCTGGATCTCCATCGGCTGCGACGAGTAGTACATGTCGCGCATGTATTCGCTCGGCTTCTTCTTGAGGCCCGGGCACTCCGAGGGTCGCATCATGAACTCGTGGTCGAGCCGCTGCATCAGGAACGGCACCCAGGCGAGGCCGGACTCGATCCAGATCACCGGCAGCTTGGGGAAGCGCTCGGGGATCCCGTTGGTGACCCAGTTGGTCAGGTGCAGGATGTTGTAGAACGAGAAACCGAGCGCATGCACCGCGAGGAAGCGGTTGCAGCTCTTGAACACGCTTTCGCCCCAGTGGAAGGCGGAGTGGAACGACAGCACCAGGCCGCGCTCCTCGATCGCCCGATAAACCTTCATCAGCGAGTTGTCGTGCACGGGAATCGTGCGCACGGTCGTGACCATGAACCCGCCGACGCCCGGGCGGTCGCCGAAGGTCTCGACGTGACGCAGCGCCGCGTCCGGATCGGAGATCGGCAGCGACAGCATGGTGTAGAAGCGGCCCTTCGACTCCGGCAGCACCTTTTCGGTGACCCAGCGGTTGTAGGCCCAACACAGATCGACCTCCATCTCCTTCTGGGGATGCAGCCCGATGTTGAGCATGCCGGTCGGAAACAGGCACGAATAGTCGACGCTCATGGCGTCCATCCAGCGCTCGCCGAGCGCCACGTCGCGCATATGGCCGGTCTGGTCGGTCTTCTCCGAGTTGCGAAGCGGATAGCGTGTCACCCGGCCGCCCATGTCCTGGTAGCCGACCTGGACCGGCATCAGGTTGCCGCGCCCGCCCTTCATGGTCTGCGCCATCGATAGCTGGCGCAGCACGTCGTTCTCCATGTAGGGCAGGATGTCCTTGATGTGCTCGTTCTCGTAGTGATGCGCGTCGACGTCGACGATCATCATGTCGTCGAACTTGCGCTGGTGCGCCTGCTGGGCCGCATGCGCAAGCAGCCGGCTGGTGTTCAGCTCTTCGACCGATACGCGGCGGGTGCGATCAGATTGGAGATCCATCTTCTAGCTCCTGTGCGGTTCCTGCACGCAACGTTCGCGTGGCGACGCCTGCCTCAACGGCCCGTCCAGCTCTGCCACATTCCAAGCTCGAACACGGCGAGATTGCCGGCCCGCATCAAGCCGCTCGCCGTGATCATGATGTCGGTGGGCGTCACCTCGGCCACGGGAAGCATCTGGCTGCCGGCTTCGGACTGCGCCGAATAGAGCCGGCAGGCGGCGGTCATCAGCTTCTGCAGCGCCTCGGGCGTGAGCACGTCGTGGTCGCCGGCGGCGAGCGCGCGCTGAATGTCGGCCGCGAGCGCTTCTGCAGCGGCCTGTGTCGGCCGCGCGGCGCCGGCAGCCGGCACGGGCGGCTTGGGCCGGCGGACGGCCTTGACGGTCGCGGCTTTACGCGACGACATAGACCTCGTCTCCCTTTTGCACCACCTTGTAACGCCGCAGCTTGAGCTTGCGGTCGGAAACGCATTCGCCGGTCTTGATGTCGTATTCGTAGCCGTGCCACGGGCACACGAAGTGCGTTTCGGTATCGGAGAAATACAGGCCCCGGGAGGTTTTGTCCGGCATGATCCGCTCTTCCACCGCAGCGATGATCATGCCCTCGCAGGCCGGTCCGCCCTGGTGCAGACAATAATTGCTGTAGGCGTGGAACTCGCCGCGGTCCTTGAAGATGCCGATCTCGGTATCGCCGACGAACACGATCCGGCGGTCGCCATCCTTGAATTCCGAGGCCTTACCAACAAGCTTTTCGGCCATGAGCGCATCTACCTCCCATCACGAAGCGAGCGTTTTCGGGCGGTTCTTGCGGGAGTGAACGCCGACGCCCGGTATTATGTCAGTCTATAGTCTATTTGCGGGTGCGCCGCCAGCGCGGGGCCCGCCGTCTGCATGACTGCTCTGCCTTAACCCTAGTCGTGCCGGTCGCGCATGAAGTCGGGCATCGGCATCGGGCCCCAGAGGTTGGGGGCGATTTTGCGGTCCCAGACTTTCGGGCGCTGCGGGGTGTCGTGATGCCAGGGGCGGGGGTCGAAATAACCCAGCTCCTCGTCCTTCATCTGATCCAGCTCGATATAGAATTCGACGTTCTGGTCGTCGGCATTGCGGTGGTAGATCGCGACGTTGTGGCCGGGCCCATGCCGCACCGGACCCCAGTTGATCGGGATCTTGCGCACCCCCAGAAGCTCGCAGGCGTGCTGCATATGGGCGAAATCCTTCATCTCGAAGGCGATGTGATGCATCTTGGGCTTCGGGCCGCGGATGAAATTCACCGTGTGGTGGTCGGGGTTGCAGCGCAGAAAGACGAAGAAATCCTCGATCCAGTCCGACACCCGGAAGCCGAGCACGCGGCAATAGAAGTCCGCGATCGCCTGCGGATCCTCCACCACATAGGCGATGTGTCCGAGCTTGAGGGGGCCGGCGCCGAAACACTGGTGATGGGCGCCGAGATAGCTCCATTCCTGAAAAAGCTCGATGGTGGTGCCCTTGGGGTCGTTGAAGGCCAGCACCTTGCCGATGCCGGGAACGGCATCGGTGCGCAGCTCGCTCTTGATCCCGTCGGCCGCGAGCTTCTTGGCCATGTCGGCGACATCCGCCTTGGGCGAGACCTCGAAGGAGATCCGCCGCAATCCCGCATCGCGACCCTTCTCGAGCGCGATCGTCAGGAGGCCGGTCTTGCTTGCCAGATAGGCGCGATCTTTGTCGCGGCTGTTGAGCACCAGCCCATTGACCTCGGTGTAGTAGGCGAGCGCCTTGTCGAGATCCGGCGTCTCGAACGTGGCATGCCCGACCCGGCGCGGCGTGATCATGGGTTCCTCCGACCTTTTGGCTGTTCTGGCGCAACGTCATAGCACTGTGGCGCGTGTTTTTCGCCAGCCAGAAATTCGCTCACCGCCATGCCAGCAGCACCCGCTCCAGCCAGCTGATCAACGCGCCGATCAGGAGCCCGAGCACGGCAATCGCCACGATGCCGGCCATCAGCTGGTCGGTCTGCATCAGGTTGCCGGTGGTGAGGAGGAACGATCCGATGCCCACATTGGCGCCGATCATCTCGGCCGACACCACCAGGATGAGCGCGATCGAGGCGCTGATGCGGCATCCCGACAGGATCGACGGCATGATCCCCGGAACGACGACCTTCCAGATGATGGCCGACAGCGGGACGTTGAAGCTCTGCGCCATGCGGATGAGATTGCGCGGCACGTTGTCGATGCCCGCATAGGTGCTGATCGCTATCGGGAAGAACACGCCGAGCGCGATGGTGACCACCTTGGCGGACTCGCCGATGCCGAGCCACAGGATCAAGAGCGGCAGCAGCGCGATCTTGGGCACCGGGAACAGCGCCGAGATGAAGGGCAATCCGGCGGAGCGGCCGAGCCAGGACAATCCGATCAGGCCGCCCAGCATCACCCCGGTGATCGCGCCGATCAGCCAGCCGAGACCGATGCGGGCGAGCGACGCGCCGAGATGGCGGAAAAGATCGCCGCTCGCGATGAGCTCCTGCAACGCCACCGCGATGCGGGCCGGGCTGGGCAGGAAAAGCGAGTCGATCACGCCGGCCGAGCTGCCGGCCTGCCACAGCGCCAGCACGGCCGCGAAGAAAATCCACGCCACGAGGGGGCGCGGCCTGGGATCGAAGCCTCCCCCGCGGAAACTGATCCGCCTTTGCGCATCCTTCACCGGCCCGTCACCCATGGGCGATCTCCCGGTCGGCCAGTTGCGCCTCCTCGCGGATGAGGCCCCACAGCTCGCCATGAATCCGCACGAGATCGCGCTCCGCGGCGGCGCCCCGGCGCTCGCTGCGCGGGATCGGCACCGGCACGATCTCCCGGATTCGGCCGGGCCTCCGGCGCAGGATCATGATCCGGTCGGCCATGCGCAGCGCCTCGTGCAGGTTGTGCGTCACATAGGCCGCGGTGGTCTTCTCGCGCGCCCAGATCGCCTCGAAGTCCCCCATCAGGAGGTCGCGCGTCTGGGCGTCGAGCGCCGAGAAGGGCTCGTCCATCAGCAGCAGCGCCGGCCGCACCACCAGCGCGCGCGCGATGCCGACGCGCTGGCGCATGCCGCCGGAGAGCTGCTTGGGCAACGCGCCGGCGAATTCGGAGAGGCCGGTGCGCGCCAGCGCGTCGCTGACCAGCTTCTCGCGGTCCGAGGCCGACACCGGATGGTGCTCGATCGGCAGCCGCACATTGGCGGCGACGCTGCGCCACGGCAGCAGCGCGAAATCCTGGAAGATGTAGGTGAAGGGATTGAGGCTCGCCGGCATCGCGCCCGCGACCGAGACCGTGCCGGCGGTGGGCCGCAACAGCCCGCCCGCGATGCCGAGCAAGGTCGATTTCCCGCAGCCCGACGGGCCGACGATCGCCAGGATCTCGCCTTGCCGGATCGTGAAGCTGATGTCCTCGAGCACCGACAGCGCGCCGTAGCGGTGGCTCAGCCCGGAGACGACCAGCTCAAACGCCATGGCGCCGGCGCTCCCCATCGCCCCGGCGGTTCATTTTTCCGCCCGCGCCTGCGCCAGGAAATGCGGGTCCAGCACCTTGTCGAGGCTGAGCGCGGCATCGAGCTGCTTGATCGATTGCCAGGCTTCGATCTGCTGGCGCAGGTCGTCGGTCGCCAGCCGCGCATCGGGATTGAAATAGGGCAGGGCGGCCTCGACGGTGGCGGCCGGCTCTTCCAGATAGTCGGCGATGATCTTCAGCGTCTCATCGTAGTTCTCACCCTTCAACGGCTTGCCGGCCGCATCCTTCTGCTGGAACGCGCGGTCATACGTGCGGATCGCCTTGATATAGGCGCGCAGGAACCGCACCACGACATCGGGGTGCTGGGCCATGGTGGCCGAGTTGGCGAAGATGCCGCCGATCTGGCCCGGCACCTCGTCCGCCATCCAGGCGATGATCTTTGCGGCGCCGCTGTTCTCGATCTGCACCGCGAGCGTCGCCGGCACCGAGGTGGCGTCGATCTGCCCGCCTTTGATGGCGGAGACGAGATTCGGCAGGGTCTGCAGCGGCACCACCGTCATGTCCGCATAGTTGAAGCCGTGCTTGCGGGCGAGGCGGGCGAGCTGGTTTTCCTGCGGGGAGCCGGTCTGCGTCGTTCCGACCTTCATGCCGGCGAGATCGGAGGGCTTGCGCTTTCCCGCCTCGTAGACGGCGCGGTTGTACAACAGCGCGAGACCCTTGAAGCCGGGCATCTCCTCGTAGCCGCCGGCCACGATCTTCATCGCGCCACTGCCGGCGATCGTGTAGATGCCCGCGGTCAGCGCCGTCATGCCGATCGGCGCGTCGCCGGACGCGACCGCAAGCCCGATGGTCTGCGCCGAGGTCGCGTGCAGCAGGCTCACGTCGAGATTCTGCTCGGCGAAAAAGCCCTTGGCGCGCGCGATATAGAGCGGCGAGCCGGCCGAGAGCTTGTTCACGGCGACGACCAGCCGGTCGGCCGCGGCGGCCTGGGTCGCGCCGATCGCGAAAGCGGCCAGCAACGCCAACATGCGGAACACCATAACGTCCTCCCGGCGCCGTCCTTTTTGCAGCCCGCCGCCGCCCACTATAGCGTAGCTGAATTTGCGGGCGAGCGGCCATCGCATCCCGACCCATGTGGTCAAGCGCCGCCGTTGCGGCTATTGAGGGCCGACGATTTCGGGAGGAACCGCATGAGCAGCTACAAACTGGTGACATTCACGACCGCTGAGGGCCCGCGGGCCGGCATGGTGGCGAACGACCGCGTCTACGACATCGCGGCGCTGACCGGGCGGCCCGCCTATGCAACCATGCTCGGCGTGCTCGCCGACTGGCCGGCCGCGGACGCGCTCCTGCGCCTAGCGGCCGGCAACCCGGATGCCGCCGGCCTGCCGCTCGCGCAAGTGAAGCTGCTTGCGCCGCTCCCGCGACCGGGGGCGATCTATTGCGCGGGCGCGAACTACACCGACCATGCGCTCGAGATGGCGAAGCTGCACAACCGCCCGATCGAGCCCGACCCGCACACGCAAGGCCTGAAGCCCTGGCATTTCATCAAGGTCTCGCACGCGGTCGCGGCCGACGGCGACACCATCGACATCACCTCCGCCTCCAAGACGATGGACTGGGAGGTCGAGCTCGCGGCCGTGATCGGCCGGCCGGCCAAGAACGTGCCGATCGACAAGGCGCTCGATTACGTCGCCGGCTACACCATCGCCAACGATCTCTCGGCGCGCGACATGGGGCGGCGGCCGCATATTTCCGACACCTCGCCCTTCAAGTCC
>DATBBS010000183.1:0-18634 GCA_036270895.1 Xanthobacteraceae bacterium | reverse complement strand
ATCGAGATGCAGCACGTGCCGTTCCGCGGGACCGCGCCGGGCGTGACCGAGGTGATGGCGGGCCGCGTCACGGTGGGCCTCGCCAATCTGCTGACCGCCAAGCCGCTGATCGAAGGCGGCAAGCTGCGTGCGCTGGCGGTGACCGGGCGCACGCGCGCCCAGACCATGCCCGACGTGCCGACCGTCGAGGAGGCGGGCGTGCCCGGCTACGACGCCATGCAGTGGTATGGACTGCTCGCGCCGGCCGGCACGCCGCCGGCGATCGTCGAGCGCATCCAGGCCGAGGTGGCGGCCGCGCTCAAGACTCCCGAGGTGCGCGAGCGGCTCTCCGCCGACGGTGCCGAGCCGGTCGGCAACACGCCGGCTGAATTCGCGACCGTGATCCGCGACGAGCTCGACAAATGGGCGAATGTCGCCAAGGCGGCGGGGATCAAGCCGGAATAGGGCGGCGCGGCGGGCGCGCCCTGACATCGATCAGGACACCAGCTCGGTCACCGTCCCGTCCGCCAGCCGGCCCTGCGCCCGATACTGCCCGATCTTCTCCATCAGGGGCGCCTCCGACACCGTGTAGAGCACCGCATCGGTCTTGCCGGTGTTGACGTGGCGGCGCCACAGAAAATTCGGCGCCACGAACAGGTCGTTCTTCTCCCAGTCGAAGCGCTGGCCGGCGATTTCGGTATATCCGCTGCCTTCGATGCAGACGTAGAATGTGCTGGCGGTCTCGCGCTTGGGCCGGGTCGCCTCGCCCGGGCGCAGCAATTGCGCCCCATAGGCGAGCGTCGGAAACACCGGCGCGCCCGTCACCGGATTGACGAAACCGAGCGTGATGCCCTCATAGGGATCGCCCTTTTCCTTCGCCAGGGCATGCAGCGCGGCGAGCACGTCGGCGCCGCGGTAATGGATCATCGGATTGGCGCCGCGGCCGATGCCGCGCTGGTGCGACACGAAGCCGGGCATCAGCCCGCCCGCGCCGTAGAGCCGATGCGAATAACCACTGGCCTGGGTGGGCGCCTGGGCGCGGCTGTTGCTCAGCTGCTCGCCTTCGAACTCGTCGTCGAGCCACAGGCAGTCGAGATATTCGATGAGCGGAAAATCCAGCACGTCGATCCACACCACCGGAGCGGCGCCGTCGTTGCCGTGGTCGTGCCAGGTGCCGTGCGGGGTCAGGATCAGATCGCCGCGCGAAGCCTCGCAGCGCTCGCCCTCGACCGTGGTGTAGCCGCCATTCTCCGACAGGATGGTGCGGCTCGCATTGGGGGTATGGATATGGACCGGCGCCACGTCGCCGGGATTGTAGATCGAGACCGCGCAGCGGATCGTGCTGGTGACCTGCAGCCGTCCGCCGAAGCCCGGATTGGTGAGCAGAAACTGCTGGCGCTCGGCGAACTCGATTGGCGAGACGTCCGACGTGCGCGCGATTTCGGCGATGCGATCCAAATAGGGACCGATCTCCTTCCAGCGCCAGCGATGCGCCGCGGCCTTGAGTTGCGCGCTGCCGACCCGGCCGCCCGCGAGCTGGCCGGCGGCCTCCATGCCGGTGTCGCGGAACCAGGGCCGTTGCGCCGGCGCGTTCGCCTGGGTGCGCAGCCAGATGTTGAATTTGCCGGCCTCCTGATTGAGGCTTTCCATCGCCTGGCGGGCGTCGACCTTGGGGCGGCTCGGCTTCTCTTGGGTGACGGCGGCCACGGTATCCTCCGATGAACTCATGCGTTATGCGCGAGTCTGCCCCGATTTGGCGAGACTTTCCAGCCGCGGGCCGGCCCTTTCGGGCGCGGCCGCCGTGGTATGATGGCGCGACAGATGAGACTGCAAGATCGTGTTCAAGGAACCGAAAATGATCATCAACAGCCAGGAAGACGTCACGCCGGCGGTGCTCGCCGAGATCGCGCGCGCGCCCGATCCGCGCTTCCGCGAGGTCATGTCGGCCTTCGTGCGCCACCTGCACGCCTTCGCACGCGAGGTGAGGCTGACGGAGGAGGAATTCCAGAAGGCGGTCGGCACCGTCGTGGCGCTGGGCCAGCGCACCACCGAGAGCCACAACGAGGTCGTGCTGATGTCGGGCTCGCTCGGCTTCTCGACCCTCATCTGCCTGCTCAACAACGGCAACCGCGGGGCGACCGAGACCACCGCCAATCTGCTCGGGCCGTTCTGTCGGCCGGAATCACCGCGCATGCCGAACGGCGCCTCGCTGGTGCGCTCGCCCACGCCCGGCGTGCCGATGTTCGTCAGCGCCTGGGTGAAGGACCAGGACGGCAAGCCGGTCGCCGGCGCCGACGTCGATATCTGGCATTCCTCGACCGAAGGCTATTACGAGAACCAGGATCCCGTGCAGGCCGACATGAATCTGCGCGGCAAGTTCACCACCGATGCGGAGGGCCATATCCATTTCCGCAGCATCAAGCCGGCGGGCTACCCGATCCCGGTCGACGGACCGGTCGGCGACCTGTTGCGACAGCAGGGCCGCGCCAACATGCGCCCGGCGCATCTGCATTTCCTGATCTACAAGCCCGGATTCAAGACCCATGTGTCGCAGGTCTATACCGACGACGATCCCAACCTGGAGACCGATTCCCAATTCGGCGTCACCCGACGCCTGATCGGACACTATGTGCTGCACGACAAGGAGCCGGCGCCCGCGCCCGACGTGATGGGGCCCTGGTATGCGCTCGACTACACTTTCGAGATCGAGCCCGGCATCGCCAAGCTGCCGCGCGCGCCGATCACCGCCAAGGCGCGCGGCGAGCGCCCGGCGATCGAGCGGCTCAAGCGGGCCGGCGCGTGATGCAGCATTCGAGGATTTGGAATTTCAGGATTTCTTTCGCTGCGGCGGCCCTGCTTGCGAGCATCGGGGCAGCCGGCGCACAGCGGGCGGCCGACCCGCGGGTTGCCGATCTCGTGCAAGCGGGCAAAGTCCGGGTCGGACTATTTTCGACGCAATACACCAAGGATACGGCCTCTGGCGAACTCATGGGCGTGCGGGTGGAAATCGCCCGGACGCTTGCGGCACGGATCGGAGTTCCCGCGGCGCTGCTGGAACATGGCACGCCTCCCGATGTCGTGGCGTGCCTCAAGGCCGGGGCGTGCGATGTGGCGTTTCTGCCGCGCGACGAGCGGTCGGCCGGCATCGGCGATTTCTCGCCCCCTTACCTCCAGTCGGAATACACCATGCTGGTGCCGGCAGACTCCTCCATCCATAGCCTTGCCGACGCGGACAAGTCCGGGCTGCGCATCGCGGCCGTTCGCAATCACTCCTCGACCATGACGTTGACCAGCGCCATCAAGCAGGCCGACGTCATCCTCGGAGAAAACGAGCTTGTGGCGTTCGAGTTGCTGCGTGCCGGGCGCGCCGACGCGTTTGCATCGACGCGCCAGTACCTGCTTAGAGCTGCAAAAAATCTGCCCGGTTCGCGGGTGCTGGCCGAGTACTATGGAGCAAACCTCAACCGGGTGGTGGTTCCAAAGGGCCACGCCGGATGGCTCTCCTACGTGACCAGCTTTGTCGAGGAGGCCAAAGCCTCCGGCCTGGTGCAGAAAGCCATCGACCGAGACGGCACATTCGCGTTTCAGGTTCCCCCTCCGGGAGATCCGGACTAGGCCGCGGGATAGGGGTGGGCGCTCAGCGCCGCGGCTTGCGGGGCGGGTCCGCCGAAAGCTGCGCGGTCACCGGTTCCGGAATGCCGCCGGGCGGCGCCAGGGCCATGACGGCCGACGCGCCACCCTTCTGCAGCGTCGCCTCGCGACCCTGGACGGAACGCAGGACCCACCCTTCGTGGCTGTCGTTGGCGTGCAGCCTGACGGTGGTTCCCGTCCCCTGCAGGACGAAGACCGCGATCGCGTCATTCTCGCCCGCGATCGTGCCCACCAGGATCAACGGTGGGCGCTCTGGCTCGGCCTTGGCGACGCGGGGTGCCGTGGGCGGTACGTAGATCGGGGCCGCGGCGACCGGTGGCGGAGGACGGCGGGAGGGCGAGAAAATCGGCCGATCACGCGTGGCAGCCAGCTGGGAGAGCGGAATCGTCCACAGCGGATTGCCGGTCGGCATGGCCTGCGCGGCGGGAGCCGGCGCGGGCGCGGCGGGCGGCTGCGGGGCGGCGCGCATGATATCGATCGCGGCCGGATTGAGATTCTGGACCGAATCCGCCTGCGCGGACGGGACCGATAGTGCGGCCCCGATCGCCGCCAGGACGATGGTTCCCGTCAACACCCGATTTGCGTGGCGCATGGTCATTTCGCACCTTGCCATTGTCCGGACACCGAAATCAATACACGTATCTTGCCTCCCGCCGCGCCCGCCACGCCCTCGGGCGCCTCGGCCACCAGCTGGTCGACGAACAGCAGCGGCATTCCCGCCTCGAGATCGTAAAGCAGCTTTTGCAGGGACGGCTGCTCGACCTCGCAATTGACCGAAACAGCAACGAAACCGTCTTTCGCCTGGTTCCCCTGCAGATCGACCTGGGACGATAAAATATTGCCGCCGACCCGGGTGATCGCGCCGGCCACCCGCTGCATCAGGACGGCGGCCGCCACCGTCACGGTGGGGCCTTCCAGCACTGGCGACCCGGTCATGACCGTCGCCTCGCCGACGCCGGCGACCGGCGGCCGGGGCGGACCGCGGCCCTCCAGCCGGCTCAGAACTTCCGCCGACGCTGCGACCGCGTCCCGGCGCTCCAGGACGTCGAGAACCGCGAAGGCCGCCAGCAGCACGAAGGCGAGCACGACCGCGACATAACAGATGGCCGCGCCGAGCGGGAAGCGCGCCAGATAGCGTTTGATGAAATTGCTCATGTGCCGAATCCAAACACGGGGTTGATTCGGGCTTCGATGTGGAAGCGCTCGCCGGCGTCGCCCGGCGATCGCGTGGTCGCGGCGAAGAAGGTGGCTCGGGCGAAGTGGGGAGATTGCTCGATCAGCTCGATCAGCGAGGGCGCATCGCGCGTCAATCCGACGACCTGCAGCTTCTCGCCGTCGACCCGGAATTCGGTGACATAGGTGTGATCGGGCAAGAGCCGCGACAGCGCTTCCAGTACCACGACGCTCGACGGCTTGGTGTGCTTGCGCCGTTCGAGCAGCTGCAGGGCCGACGCGCCGATCGCGTCCTGGCCGCCTCGCATGGCCGCCCGGCGGGCGGAGATCTTGCGTTGCAGGTCCTGTTGCTCGGTCGCCAGACTGTCCCCCGCCACCGAGGCGACGCCGATCGAGACCGCGGCGAGAAGGCCGGTCAGCAGGAACACGGCCACCAGCAAGGTGCGGATGCGCCCGACATCGATCGCGCTCGGCGTGCGGTGCTCGAAAACCCGCATCGGAACGGCATCCGGCCCCGCGCCGGGCGCGGCCGTCGCGACCACGATCGACGCGGCGCCGAGCCCGGCGATGGCCTGCAGATAAGGAGCGACCATCGTTCGCGCCGTCGCCGCGATGGTCAGATGAATCCGGTCGCTGCTCGCGTCGACCGGCGGGGTCCAGCTATAGACCGCCTCGTTCGCGGTCCAGGGCGTCAGGCGGTCGATCTGCGAACGCACGATGCCTTCGAGGTATTCGGTCGCTCGCTTGGGCAGTTCGAGCGGTCGAAACAGGAAGCGGGCCGGGCGCAAGACCAGCTCGGCGCGGCTGCCGCGCAACGCGGTGGCCCATTCCGGCGGCAACGCCTCGCCGATCGCGCCACCCGCCATGCGGATGTGATGGTCGGGCAAATTCCCCTGCTTGCCGTCGTCCAGCATGTGCAGCGTGAACGTGTCCGGCGCCTCCTCGACGAGCCGTACGCGCGGCTGCGATCCGAGCCGGTCGAAGATCGAATGGATCGTCGTGGCGACGGAATCGATCCAGGCCGAGAAGGCGTCGATGATCTGACCCAGGAATGTCATCGCAACCTCGTCGCGGCTTGCGCCCGGTCCGGGCCGGCATCGACGTCGTTCTGCCACGATAATACGCGGAAGGGCTCGCTGTCCGCACCCAGGAGAACGACGACTTCTGATGCGGTTTTGCGGCCGTTGTCGAACGCGATCTGCACCCGCACCCGGACCGCGGGGCTCCCCTCCGCGGTGGCGCCGGCCTGGTCGGGACCGAGCAACAAGGGAAGCGCGTCCGCGTCCTGCGGTATCGTTTCGCGCCGGCTGAGGAAGCTGTTCAGTCGCGACGGCGACATGCCGGGCAGGGCCGCAATCACCTCGGGCGGGGCATCGAAGACGTTGATCTCCGGCTTGCCGGTGTAGATCGTGACAAAAGGCATCGCGCGCTCGATCAACGCCGGCGGCAGGCCATGCACCAGCCACAGCTCGCTCAAATGCGCGAACGCCGCTCCGCGCGGCAGATAGGGTCGTCCGGCGGTACGGTAGAGCTCGTCCTCGGCTGCCTGCGTGCCGCGCTTCGGAACCGTACGCCACCCGATGATGCGGTCGGCGCTCCAGTCGGCCTCCTCGGCCGAGGCGCCGAGGCCGGCAAAAAATCCCGCCAGCATGTCCTTCGTGGCGGCGTTGAGGTCGAGCCGCGCGTTCTCCGGGACATAGGACGCGACGACGTTCGCCGCGCCGAGGCGGAAGCGGACGACGCCGCGCGTGGGCCGCGGCCCCGTCGTCGGGGCGGTCAAACGATAAGCGGTGAGCTCGACACCCGTCGAGACCAGGGTTTCGACCTGCAATCCGTCGCCCATGACGGCCAGCGCCTGCGCGGAATTGCCGACATAGATCGAATAGATCGCCACCAGCGTCGAGAGCACGATCAGGATCCACAGCACCGCGACAATGACGAATCCCTCACGCCCCGCGCGTCGCGGCGGGCGGCTAGGTCGTGCCCTTGCGGCCGCCGTCACAGGACGCTCCTTGGGACCGCAACATCGCTGCGCTGGACCGGAGGCGGCGGGGGATCCGGACTTTGGCTGGCGGGGTCGCCCTGCCGCTCGCCGGGCTGGGCGATGCAGCTCGTCTTCGCGTTTGTGTTGGCACATGTGGCCGGCAGCTCGACATGGACCAGGGCGGTGGTCGAGATCGCGAGCGTCCGTTTGGTCGCCGCGTCGTGCACCGTCACGCGGATCGCCGTGGGAAGCCGGGGAGAGTTCTGCCAAATATCCTTCCAGACGCCGTCGGCTCCTGAATAGGCGAAGGAAACCCGGTATGGCGGATTGAGGAGCGCGACCGGGTTCGCGAATTTGAGCCGGCTGATCGTTGCCTGGTTCTGCTCGAGAGGCACGAAGGGCATCGTCGATCGCAAGATGATGGTGCGAGGCCCGTCGGCGGCCTCGCCAATACGCACGATCTCGAGACCCGGCCGCGCGCCGGGCCCGATTGCGGACCGCACCAGGATGACCGACGTCGGCGTGCCGTCGAAGAGCGGGAGCTTGGTGTCCCGGTTGGGCGAGATGAACTCGGCGGCCTGGATGTCGGCGACCAGCCGGTTGAGCGATATGCTCACCAGTTCGGCGTGCTGAACGCGGGCAATGCCGCGATTCCAATTGGGCAGCCACTGCGCCGTGATCGAGGCGATGGCGGCCAGGATCATGCCCATCAGGACGGTCGCCACCATCGCTTCCATGAGCGTGAAGCCGCGCACGGCGGCATGTCGGCTGCGCCGGCCCGATTTCCATTCGTCGCCTGCCATGCGGTACCGCATCATTGCTGCCTTCGCTGCAGGCGCACCATTTTGACATCGACGACGGCGCCCGACGGCGACTGGACGCGGATCGTCAGCAGCTGCGGCATCCAGGTCGACCGGGAGTCCGGCAGGACGGGGCTGTCGGCCATCGGCGCGGCGCCGATGCGCCAGCGGTTGCCGAACATCTCGCCGGAGAGTCCCCCCGAGGGCAGCGACTCGCGCGAGCGCAGGCTCGCGGCGACCGTCCGCGCGGTCTCCATCAGGATGACATGCTGCTCGAGCGAGCCGACGCCGCGGGTCGTCGTCGCCATGAGGCCGCCGATCGACGACAGCACGACCGCCACCACCGCGATCGCGACCAGCACCTCGATCATGGTGAATCCGGCGGTCGCGCCGGCGCGCTCAGAGCGTATTGCGCGGCACAATTTCGATGCCTCCGGTCAGCCAGTTCACGCGGATTTCGTAGCCGGCGCCGAGGCGGGAGAGCACGATCGTGCCGCCGCAGGACATTCCGGTCGCAAAAAAGCTGATGGTGGAGAGGGCCGGGCGGTCGTTGCAGCGGACCGGCAGGATGGCGCTGAAACTCACGTCATCGGGGACGCGCAGGACGCGTCCGGTCGCGCCCGAGCGCAGCCAGCGCTCGCTCGCCTCGACCTGGGTCGCGACCGCGACGCGGCGGCGCATGGCCGCGGTGCGGTCGGCCTTGAGCAGGGAGGCTGTCTGGACCGCATAGGCCTCGAGGCGCGGGCGCGAGGTCGCGCCGGAGAAGTTGGGCAGCAGGACAGCGGACAGCATCGCGACGATTGCGATGACGCAAACCATCTCGAGAAGGGTAAACCCTGCTTCCGCTTTCCGGCCGCTAGTCATTGCTCGCCGTCGAGATATCCGCTGCCGTTCCAGTCCCGCCCTCCTGCCCGTCGGCGCCGTAGGAGACGATCTCATAGGCGCTGCGCTCGGCCGGGGAGCGGTAGACATAGGGCTTGCCCCACGGATCGTTCGGCAGGCTGCCGCCCTTGAGGTATGGCCCGTTCCATCCCGGCAGGCCGCTGGTCGGCTTCACCAGCGCGGCCAGCCCGTCGGCGGTGGTGGGATAGCGTCCCGTATCGAGATAGAGCAGATCGAGCGCGCTGGAGAAGCTCTGGATCTGGATCCGCGCGGCCTTGACCTTGGACTCGGTCAGGTAGTTGAGCACGCGCGGACCGACCAGCGACATGATCAGCGCGATGATCGTGATCACGACCAGCATTTCCACCAGCGTGAATCCGCGCTGGTGCCGAAAGAGCGAGCGCCTCGCCTTGCGGGGCTGCGGCTGCGGGCGGGTGATGGGGAGCGTTTCGTGGTGTGTCATGTTGAACCTACCATTCTTCATCCGACGATTTGGCTGATGGACAGGAGAGCCGTCATGACCGAGACGATGAGGCCGCCGACGACGATGCTGATGGAGATGATGGCCAGAGGACCGACGATCGCGACCACCTTGTCGAGGCTGCGCTGCAGCTTGGCCTCGTAGAAGTCCGCGACGCGCCCCGCCAAGGCCGGCAGCTGCCCGGTTTCCTCGCCGATGCGCAGCATCCGGATCGCCATGGCGGGCAGGATGGCGGAGGCCGCGAGCGCATCTGAAAGCTTGCCGCCGTGGCGGACGCGATCGGCGGTCGCCTGCCAGGGCGCCTTCTTTCCGGTGACCGACATGATGTCAACCAGGATTCGCAGCGTTGCCGTCAGCGTCACGTCGCTGCCCAACAAAATACCAAGATTACGGCAAAACAAAGCGGTGCGGTAGAAATTGAACACCGACGATATGCCGGGGATGCGCGCCATCTGGGCGATGATCGCGGCGCGCAGATCGGGGCGGCGGAGCGCCGCCCACACGCCCACGACCAGCGCCACGGCGAAGATCGCGACCTCCAGCCAGCGCGCGCGCAGGAACTCGGAGAGACCGAGGAACGTGTTGATCATGGAATCGGTCTTCGCCCCGAAGTCGCGCAGCACCGAGGAAAACTGCGGCAGGACGAACAGCACGAAGAACATCAGCACGCAGGACGCGGCGAACAGGATAAAGCCGGGATATTGCAGTGCGTCCGTGATCTTGCGGCGCAGCGCTTCGGCCCGTTGCCGTTCGTTGGCGAGCATCTCGAGAATATGCGGGAGCTTGCCCGATGTCTCGCCGACCTCCACCAGCGCCAGGTAGATCGGCGGGAAATAGGCCGGATGCTGCTCGACGGCGTCGGCGAAACTCTCGCCCGCCAGGATGCCGGCGCGGATCTTGCCGACGATCGGCCGCAACCGCCCGATGTCGCTGTCGTCGGCGAGCAGCTCCAGCGCGTTGTCGAGGCGCGCCCCCGCCTTGAGCAGCAGCGCGAGGTCGCGGGTGAAAATGGTGACGTCTTCCGCGCGCGGCCGGTTGAAGAACGCGACGGTCACGCGCGAAACGCTCGCCGCGCCGTGCTCGGCGACAGTTTCGATCGGGACGAGGCCGAGATATTCGATGCGGTGGGCGACCTCAGAGGCGCTCGGAGCGGAAATCGATCCGTTCACGAGCTCGCCGCTCTGGGTCATCGCGCGATAGCGAAAAGTCTGCATCGTGCTACCGTATCGTTGTGACGCGCAGGACTTCCGCCGGCGACGTCATTCCGGACCGGCATTTCGCCGCCCCGTCATCCACCATCGTGGTCATGCCGGCGCGGATCGCCACCTGGTCGATCGAGTTGGAGTCGGTTTCGGCGCCGATGAGCTTGCGGACCTCCTCGGTGATCTGGAGCACCTCGAACACGCCGACCCGGCCGCGATAACCGGTGCCGCCGCAGCGCTCGCATTTGCCGGGCTCGAATATCGGTTCGCCCGGCTTGAGGCCCACGGCGCTGTAGCGCGGATCGGCCGCGAAGTCGGCCGGGGTGAGATCCCGCTTGGTCTTGCATCGGTCGCACAGCTGGCGCACCAGGCGCTGGGCGATCACGGCGCGCAGGGTCGATTTGAGCAAAAAGCCTTCGACCCCGAGGTCGAGAAGGCGCGGCACCGCCGCCGCCGCCGTTTCGGTGTGGAGCGTGGTCAGCACCAGATGACCCGTCAGCGCCGCGTGGATGGCGATCTGCGCGGTTTCCGAATCGCGGATTTCGCCCACCATGATGACGTCGGGATCCTGCCGCACGAAAGCGCGCAGCGCATTGGCGAAGGTCAGGCCGATGGAAGCCTTCGCCTGGGTCTGGTTGATGCCGGGAAGCTCGTATTCGACCGGGTCCTCGATGGTGAGGATCTTGCGCGTCGTTTCGTTGAGCACCGACAGAACGGTGGCGAGCGTCGTGGTCTTGCCGCTGCCGGTCGGTCCGGTGACCACGATCATGCCGTGCGGAAGCCCCAGCAGCACCCGGAGCTTGGCCTCGTCGGCGGGCGAAAATCCGAGCTTCTCGATCGCCAGCAGGCCGCGCTCCTTGGGCAGCAGCCGGATCACGGCCGATTCGCCGTGCTGGGTCGGCATGATGGCGACGCGGACATCCATGTCCGATCGCGCCACCCGCACGCGCGCCGCGCCGTCCTGCGGCAGGCGGCGCTCCGCGATATTGAGGCCGGCCAGGATCTTCACGCGCGAGATGATGGCTTGTGGTAAAACTCCGGCCGCCGCCGGCACGGCGCGCAGCAAGCCGTCGACCCGCATGCGCACCACCAGGCCGGTTCGGAACGGCTCGATGTGAATGTCGCTGGCGCGCAGCTCCACCGCTTTCTCGAGCATGTCGTTGACGGCGCGCACGACCGGCGCGCCGCTCGCCAGGTCGCGCAGGCTCTCGATGTCGTCTTCGTAGGCGCCGGCGGTCTCGCCCGCCTCGCCGGCCTCGGCCGAGGACGCGGTTTCCTCGCCGAGACGCTCGTTGAGGGCGGTGGCGATATCCTCGAAGGATGCGATCGTGATGTTGACGTCGCCGCCGAGCACGATGGCGGCGGCGCGCACCGCGGCCGAATCGCTCGGGTCGGCGACCGCGAGCATCACCAGCCCGTCGGCAGACCGATAGGGAAACACGGTCATTTCACGCAGGAAGCGCCGGGAGAATTGCTTCACCAACGCAGGGGCGGCCAGCAGATCCGGCAGGCCGACCCGGGGAAACTCGAAAAACTGGGCGACTTCGTCGGCAAAGTCATTGGCCGACAGCTCGGACAGCTCCCACACCTTGCGAAGCGTCCGCTCGTCGTGCGTCAGGCCCGGCTGATCGAGCGACTTCGCGGCGCCCGCAAGATGGTTCTTGCCGCGCAGGTACTGCGTAAATTCGCCAGCAAGATCAAGCGACATCGTGTGTTCCCGGGATGCCTCAGTATAGCGCGATGGCGGCCGTTTGCCACGTTTGTTGTGAGCGCTTGCCGGGCGGTCGCTCCCCGCGCCGCCGCGGCGCCATCGGCACCGGACCCCATGCTTAATGGGTCGCCTTATCGGGGCTTTTTATGCAGGAAATATGACGCGGCGCCCCGCGCGGCCGCGAGGCCTCCGGGCCGGCCCGCGCCCTCGCGGCGCGGCTCGTTCGTTTACCCAAAAACCAGAAACGGGCGCCCCAAAGCCTGGGGCCGCAGGGCCGGCTCCCCGCGCGGCGGGCCGTAGACCCGCACCGGGAATTATCGGAGACTGCGCGGCCCGGGCGTATTCCCCGGGAAATAATGCGCAACACAGGGAGGATGACATGGCGAGATTCTGGTCTGCCGCGCTCGTGCTCGGCGCGGCGCTGGCGGCGACGCCCGTAAGCGCCTGGGACCGCGGCGACGTCGACGTGCTGGCGGTCCTGCCGGATGTGACTCCGGGGGTTCCGAGCAGCGTCGAGGGGCTGACGGTTGGTCCCGACGACAATATCTATGTGCCGTCTTTCGGCTTCAACGCCGCCGGCGCGCTCACCGGGAACGCCGTGCTGTTCGTGCTCAAGCCCAACGGGGATCTGGTCCGCAAGGTGACGATCCAGGGTTCCAGCCCGCACATGCTCGGCTTGGGCTTCAATCCCGTGAACGGCTTCCTGCTGGTGCTCGATTTCGGCGCCGGCAAGGTCCTGAACGTGAACCCGGTGACCGGCGCCTCCTCGGTCTTCGTCGGCCCGATCGCGGGTTCGGGCCTCAATGCGCTGACCTTCGATAAGCTGGGAAATGTTTACATCTCGGACTCCTTCAACGGCGTGATCTGGAAAACCAATGCCCTGGGCGGCGGACTGACGGCCTGGAGCAGCGACCCGTTGCTGGGTAACGGCGGCGGCACCCTCACGCCGCCATTCGGGGCGAACGGCATCGAATTCAACAATGCCGGAACAATCATGTTCGTCGCCAATACCGCCTTCCACCAGATCATCCAGATCCCGGTCAACCCGAGTGGCACGGCCGGCACCGCATCGATCTTCATCACCGGAATCAATGCGCCGGATGGAATCGCGATCGATCGCAAGGACAATCTGTGGGTCTGCGCCAATCAGGAAGACGACATCATCGTCATCGACAAGACCGGCAAGGTGATCGCCAAGCTGGGAGATTTCAACGGCATCAGCGACAAAGGCATCGTGCGCGGCCTGCTGTTCCCGGCGAGCCCGGCCTTCAGCCGGGATGGCAAGACGCTCTATGTGTCGAACCTGACCTTGTTCCTGCCCTTCGCCGGCGCCCGCGCGGCGGTGGATTCGGCCTGGACGCTGGAGGCCAAGCACTACACCGTCTCCAAGATGCGCGCCGTGATTCCGTCATTCGGTGACGACGACGACCACGACCATTAAGGCAAGAGCTGGCGGCCGGGGCTTGCGCATGCTCGCCCCGGCCAGCCTCATTGGACAAAAATATCGTCAGCGACCGGTTCCAGCCTCGATGAAGGCCTTCCAATCCTTGCCGTGCGGGCCCACCAGTTCCCGGACCACGAGGTGGTCGCCGGGATTCATGGTGCCGACGTCGACCTCCTTGTTGGGGAAGATGACGATGACGCGGTTCTTGATGTAGACGGCCACCTGCTGCTTGGTGCCCGCCGCCCGCGAGGCGAGCGCCTTCAACTGCTGAAAGAAGGGCTCGCGCCGCCAGGCCGTCGGGTCGCTCGGATCGACGTGAACCGCGATCAGGTTGCCTTCTTGCCGCAGGAACATTTTGCATTTGTTGGGGCGCCACTCCGGACCCAGGGCCGGCGATGTGAGCCATGAGCAATGAAAATTGCGGCACTCCGCCGGGCGGGTCTCGTAGATCGTGCATCCGCCGCGGCCCGGGGCGCAGTGCGCGCACCACACGCCGACCGGCTTGTCGAAGGCCTGGATGTGCAGCAGCTTGCAGCACAGCGAGCACTCGCCGCAACTGCGGCCGGGCACAAGGGAAACTGGATTTTCCGCGTCGCTCGACATCAGGCCCACGGCCTCGCGCCTGTCGGTTGAGCCGGCCGGGGTTGGCGGGGCCGGCGCAAAAAAGGAGGCCGGAACGGTGTTCCGGCCTCCCTCGCTAGATTACATTCCGTTCCGGCATGACCGGCTCGGCCGTCCGATCAATGGTCGTGACCGTGACCGTGATCGTGATCGTCGTCATCGTGATCGTCGTCATCGACATCGTGCTGGTAGACCCCGACGCAGCCATTCGTGCTGCCGCAGATGCCGGCGCCGACGGCCGTTGTGTCTCCGCCCACACCAACCGTGCCAACCGGCGCGACTTGCGGAACGAAGATCAGGTTGCGCTTGGAATCCGCCGCGACCGAATGCGAGTTCGACGACTGCGGAATCTTCTCGATCAGCAGGTTGGTTTCGGCATTGATCACGCCGAGCTCAGCCTTTTGTTGCGGAGTGGCCGGGCAGGGAGAGCCCGCCACCGCGCAATCCTTGCTGGCGCCCAGATAGTAGCGGTTGTCTCCGCTGTTGTACCAGACCTCGTCGGCGCCGACGATGTTGCCGACCTCCACGAAGTTCTTGGTCGTGGCGTTGATGACCTGCGTGGTGGTGTTGGTCCCGACGTTGCCCGGGTTGCAGCCCAGGATGACGTTGTCGTGCGGCCCGACGGAGGCGCCGTTCGGTCCGCAATCGTGGAGTTTGAGGATCCCGATGTTCGTGGCCGGATCGAAAGCCCCGATCACCGTATCGCTGTGGATGGTGGTCGGATCGAAGATCATCAGGCCGCCCTGGCAGGGGGTCGCGCCACCGGGACCGAAGGTGCAACCCGTCGGGTTGTTGGCGATCTGCGGCACCGATACCAGGAAGCGCGCCGTCTTGGGATCCCACGCCGGCTGCTCGATCGACGCGCCGGCGCCCGGCGGGATGATCGTCGGATCGCCCGTGATCTTGGCGATCTTCGCGACATGGTTTGACGCATCGTCGCCATTCGCGCTGAACAGCGTTCCGAACGGCGGGTCCTCGGCGTTGTTGGCGGCGACCAGGAGCCTGCCGTCCGTGGTCAACGCCATTTCGTCGAGCCGCGTTGTCCCGCCGGTGCTGATGCTCGCGACCGAGACGTTACTCGGGCTGTTGAGATCGAAGACCTTGAGGGTGCTGTTGCCGTCGCCGGCATAGAGCCAACGGCCATGGGAGGTGACGCCATCCGGGCCGGAAAGGTTGTTGTTCACGGCACCAGCGCCGTTCAGGATGATGCCGACGAAGCCGCCGAGGTTCCGCTTCCAGGTGAGGTGCTGGGTATCGATGACTTGGACGCCGGCGTTGGAACGATCGGCGAAATACATTTCCGCGCGGTCCGGATTGACCCAGCTGATGTCGAATGATCGCAGCGGATTGCCCGGGATCTGGACCGCCGTGAGGCACTTGGTCTGCGTGTTGGCTGGCGCTCCTGGCCCGGTACAAGGAGCCGCGAAGGCGCCGGTGGTGGCAAGCGACATCGCGCCAACTGCGACGGAGCCGTAGAGATACGAACGTAACCTAGTGCTGCTTGACATTGTGACTTCCTCCCAAACGCGTAGCTGTTGAGGTAGCTAGCTCAGTCAATGTCGCCCCGCCGCCATGCTCCGCCCGCGCCTAACATTTTACAAGTGCCATTCCGCAAGTTTTTGTCTGTTTTTTTCCATGCTTGCGGCGTTCTCCGAAAATGCCCGTAACGGTTGTCATGCGGTGCCGGCTGTCATGCGGATGTAACAGCACTTCCGCATCACTGCGCGTGGGGTGAAACTTTTCGGCCAAGGACGTCGCAATGAGTCGCAACGCAGGACCGCTTATCGTCAGCCATGGGGCGGGCCGCTTGGTGGCCGCAGGGATGCGCGCATCGCTGTCTCGCGCCGTCGCCGACAGATCACCGCTCCGGCGAGACAAATCACCGGGCGGTCGTCGCCGCGCCGGCAGACTCGCCGGCCGGCGAGACGCGGCGCCGCCGATGTCCCCGCTGGCGTCCGTGATGCCGGCGACGCAACGCCTTCATTAAACTCCGTCATTGGATATCGAATGTCGGCGGCGATGAGCGTGACGCCGCGCACGCATGGAGGCGTCGCCATGGCGAAGTTCCACTTGCCACAATTGGCGCGCAGGCGCTGTCGCGCGGCGTGGCACGCGTCGATTCAGCATGGTCCACAGTCGATTTGTTCCCGGGCTTCCACCCCGGTCGGAAACCGCCTATGATTTACCTCAATTCTGGGCTCGACTCATGGCGATAGGGGTCTCCAATGGGTCGCGGGGCGTTGCATTTTTTTGACCTGACATTTTCTGGGCGCGTTTTGCGATCTGCTCGCGGTGCAATTGCCAAAAGCACGGGTTGGGGGGCGGCGTAGTAGGGTGTCAGGCTGCATGTCGATGTGGGTGCTCCGACCGCTTCGCGGCGGATCGTTGGCGGTATTTTGTGCGCTGATCGCCGCCTGGCTTTCGGCCTGCAATCAGATTCCCTACCAGGACGAGCCGCGTACGCCGGACGTGTTCGATAAGATCCGCAGCATCGACCTGCTGCCGCGGTTCCCCCAGCAGGGCGGTTCCGGCGGCCAGAACAACGGGCCCGTGGCCAGACCCCAGGTCTACGGCGGCGTCGTGGTGCCGGCCATCGAGCCCCGTCCGCAGGCGACGCCGAACGGCGAGGGCGGCGAGGGATATGAGCTCAATTTCGAGAACACGCCGATCGGATCGGTCGCCAAGGTCGTGCTCGGCGACATTCTGGGGACCGGATTCATCGTCGATCCGCGCGTGCAGGGCACCATCAGTCTCTCGTCGGGCCGGCCGATCCCCAAATCCGACCTGCTTTTCGTGCTCGAAAACGCGTTGCGGTTGAGCGGGGTCGTGTTGGTTCGCGACCCGACCGGGTATCGCCTGGTGCCGCTGGGCGATGCCGTGGGCGGCGGCAATCTGGATTCGGCCGCCGCGCGCGCCGAGCCGGGCTACGGAATTTCAGTCGTTCCGCTGCAAAACGTGTCGGCCGCGACGCTCATCAAGCTGCTCGACAGCTTCGCGACCAAGCCGGGCACCGTGCGTGCCGATGTCGCCCGCAACATGCTGCTGATCCAGGGCAGCGGAGCGGAGCGTCGCTCCGCCATCGAGACGGTGCTCAGTTTCGACGTCGATTGGATGCGCGGGCAATCGGTCGGCATTTTTCCCGTTCAATACAGCGCGCCGGAGCCGATCATCGCCGAGTTGGAGAAGATCCTCGATTCCGGCGAGGGCGGCCTGAGCCAGAACGTCGTCAAGTTCCAGGTGGTGGCCCGCCAGAACGCAATTCTGGTGGTCAGCCGCAAACCCGAGCAGCTCCGGCAGGCCGGACTCTGGATCAAGCGCCTGGACGCCACCGACACGACCCGGACCGGGGTGCATGTCTACCGGGTTCAGTATGGCGAGGCCCGCCAGCTCGCGCGCGTACTCACCGATGCTTTTGTCGGCGGCGGCGGGTCCGGCGGCCTCGACACCCCGGGGGCCCAGCTCGGGCCGGGCACCGGCGGCGCCACGACGACGAGCACGGACCGCACGTCGACCGGCGGCCAATCGGGCACAGGGGGAACAGGCGGCTTCGGCAGCGGCAGCAGCAGCAGCAGCCGATCCGGTGGCGGCGGCGGCATCGGCGGGGCCGGGGGCTTCGGCGGCACGCAGAGCACGCTGGGAACCGCGACCGCAACGGCGTCCGGCGGCGCCGGCAACCAGCTCGATGTGCGCGTCTCCGCGCTCGGGGGCGGCGGCGGCCAAGGGCAGCCCGTGCTGGAGGGCGTCAGGATCACGGCCGACGTGTCGACCAATTCGCTTCTGGTCTTCGCCAGCACGGACAAATACCGGATCATCGAGCAGACGCTCCGGCAACTCGACCAGCCGCAATTGCAGGTCGCGATCGACGCCACGGTCGCCGAGGTCACGCTCAACGACAATCTCAGCTATGGGGTCCAGTTCTTCATCCAGAGCCAGAATCTCGGCATGGCCCCGGATCGGGGCTCCGCCCTCAACGTTCCGGCGTCGCCGCCCGGCGCGCCGCCGACCATTGTGAACGGGGTCGCGGGCGCGTTTCTCAACCGCGCATTTCCGGGCTTCAATCTCCTCATCGGCAGTGAGGCGAACCCGCACATGATCCTGGACGCCCTGCATGGCGTCACCACCGTCAAGGTGCTGTCGAATCCCTCCCTTGTGGTGATCAACAACCAGCTGGCGACCCTGACGGTGGGCGACGAGATCCCGGTCTCGACCGGCACCGGCAACGTCCTCAATGCGGCGACCGGCACCAGCAACACGATCATCAACTCGATCGATTACCGCAACACCGGCATCATCCTGCGGGTGGTCCCGCGCGTGAGCGTGAACGGCAGCGTCCGCCTCGATATCGAGCAGGAGATCAGCCAGGTGGCGAGCGGTTCCGGCTCGACGCTGACGCCGACCGTCTCGCAACGCAAGGTCAAGAGCGCGGTGTCGGTTGCGAGCGGCCAGACCGTGCTGCTGGCGGGGTTGATCCAGGAGCGCTCCGAGCTGGATCGCGCGGGCATTCCGGTGCTCGATCAGATTCCGAAGCTGGGCGACATCTTTTCGCATCAGACCCGGGCAATCACGCGCACCGAGCTCATCATCTTCATCCGGCCGCAGGTCATTCGCGACAGCGTCGACGCCCATTTCGTCGCCGAGGAATTGCGCACCAAGCTGCGCGGCACGATCGAGTCGGTGCCGTCGAACTTCAAGCCGCCGCCGAAGCT
>DATBBS010000182.1:0-2951 GCA_036270895.1 Xanthobacteraceae bacterium | reverse complement strand
CCTGACGCCGGGCGCGCGCACCTTCGAGGCCCAGCTCGAGGACGGCCGCTGGCTCCACATCAGCGAGCGCCGCACCAAGGACGGCGGCTACGTCTCGGTCGGCACCGACATCACCAATATCAAGCTGCACGAGGAGAAGCTGATTCACAGCGAGCGCCGCCTGATGGCGACCGTCGCCGACCTGCGCACCTCGCAACAGGTGCTCGAATCGCAGGCGCACCAGCTCTCCGAGCTCGCCGAGAAATACTCCGAGGAGAAGACCCGCGCCGAGGAAGCCAGCCAGGCGAAATCGAAATTCCTCGCCAATATGAGCCATGAGCTGCGCACGCCGCTCAACGCCATCCTCGGATTCTCCGAGATCATGGGATCCGGCATGTTCGGCCCGCTCGGCACCCAGAAATACGACGAGTATTGCCACGACATCCATTCGAGCGGCCAATATCTGCTCGAGGTGATCAACGACGTCCTCGACATGTCCAAGATCGAGGCCGGCCGCATGCGCCTCGACCGCGAGACGCTCGACCTCGACGAGCTCCTGGCCGATGCGCTGCGGGTGGTCTCCGGCCGGGCCGCCGAAAAGAATCTGGCGCTGGCGCTCGACGTCACGCCCGGCATCTCGTTCGAGGCCGATCGCCGCGCCTGCAAGCAGATCGTGCTGAACCTCTTGTCCAATGCAGTGAAATTCACGCCGGATGGCGGTCACGTCAACGTGCGCGGCCGCATGCGCGGGTGCTCGCTCGTTGTCGCGATCGACGACAGCGGCATCGGCATCCCGCACGCCGCGCTCGCCAAGCTCGGCCGCCCGTTCGAGCAGGTCGAGAGCCAGCTCACCAAGAGCCATCAGGGCTCCGGGCTCGGCCTGGCGATCGCCAAGTCCCTGGTCGAGCTGCATGGCGGCTTCATGCGCATCCGCTCCAAGCCCGGCGTCGGCACCGTCGTGGTGGTGCGCCTGCCCTCTCCGGCGCGGCAGCCGACCGCGGCCCGCAATGCGGCGTGACGGCGGTCGAAGAGGCCGACATGATTATTCCCGCGCAACAGGCTCGTCGACGAAGATCTTGTATTGCTGCGATTTGGGCCGCGTCTTGTCCTCTTCATTGACATAAGAGATCGAGCTCTTGCCGAGCAGCGTGCGGGGAAGGATCATCACCCGCACGAAGCGCGTCGGACGATCGGCCCCTTGCGCGAACACCGGCTCGGGACCGGATTCAAACCACGCGCCGCCCGGTCCATAGGAGGTCGATGCCCCATGGGTATCGATGCGGATGCCGCCCTCGACCAGGCAGCGGATGCCGGGGCCCTGATGGGTGTGCAGATAGGCGCAGCCGCCCGGCGGAAAGGCGACGCTGTCGCCCCGCAGCAGGAGATCGCCCGCCGGCAAGCCATCGAGCCGCACCGACAGCTTCGCGTACGAGACCACGCCGCGGCCGCGCGCGGCTCCGTCCGCGGCCGACGGCGGCGCGAGCTCGAAGCGCCAGCAGGTCACCCCGGCGTTTCCGGGAGTGACGGCGAGCGAGCCGGCCCCGAACCAGGCTTCGCCATCGCCCAATGTGCGCGTCGCCACGGTCGCCGCCCCATGCACCACGAAGATCATGCGCGGCATCGCCGGCAATGCGGCGTCAAATGCGCCGTCGCCGGACAGCGTATCCTCGTAGAGCCGAAGTATCGCGGGCATGGAGAGCCTCTGGGAGAGAGCGAAACGGGACGCTAGAGTAGCAAGATCAGTCCGTCACCATAAGCCGCGCCGGCGGCGTCGACGTGCAGCGCCGGCATCGGTTGCACGATTTGCAAGGCCGAAACTGGCTGAACCCGATGAGGAGCCACCCGATGTTCTTCTCCGCCCTCCGCCGCCTGCTCGGCGCCACCCTGCTTTGCCTTCTCGGCATGACTCCGCTGGCGGCGCAGACGGCGCCAAAAATCCTGCAGTCGGGCGTCGAGCGGCCGGAGTCCGCGATCTTCATCGGCAACAGCTTCTTCTATTACAACAACAGCCTGCATAATCACCTGGGGCGGCTCGTGAGCGCGGCCGATCCGGCTTACCGGCTGCGCGCAACGTCGGTCACGATCAGCGGCTCGGGTGCGGACTGGCACGACGTGGAATCGTATTTCCGGCCGAACGCCTTGGGCCGCTATTCCTTCGACACCGACAACAACATCGTGTTCAACAAGACCGACCGGCTGTTCGACCTGGCCATCATGATGGATTGCAGCCAGTGCCCGATACATCCGGAATTGAAATCGGTCTTCATCGACTACAGCAAGCGGCACAGCGACACGGTGCGCCGGCATGGCGCCAAGCCGGTGTTCTTCATGTCATGGGCCTATGCCGACAAGCCGGAGATGACGGCGGCACTGGCCGAGGCTTACACGACGGCCGCCAACCAGAATGATGCCTTCGTGATCCCGGCCGGACTGGCCTTCGCCCGCTCGCTCCGGAAGCGGCCCGAGCTGATCCTGCACGCGTCCGACAAGCGCCATCCGAGCCTCGCCGGCACCTATCTGGCGGCCTGCACCGTCTATGCGGCGCTGTTCAAGAAATCCCCGGAAGGCCTCGACTACACCGCCGGGCTCGACGCCGGCACCGCCGCGTTCCTGCAGACCGTCGCCTGGGAGACGGTGAAGGATTATTTTGCGGCCGCGCAGCCGGAGCGATAGCAGCCTTTTTCAGGCCGCGTCGAATTCCAGGCGCAAGTGCACCGGAAACGGTGTCCCGCCCGTGTCGATCTGCCCCGACGCGTCCGGGGCGCGCCGCAGGCCCTTCTGCTGCAGGAGCGGTTTCAGGATCGCCGGAATAAGAACCTGATTGATATGGGCTCCGAAGCAGGTATGGAGCCCGTCCCCCCACAGGATGTAGCTGTCCCAGGACCGGTCGGTCCGGAACGATTCCGGGTCGTAGAGCTTCAGCCGATCGAACATGGCGGAGTAATTCGCCGCCAGCACCATGGTGGACTGCG
>DATBBS010000181.1:0-2579 GCA_036270895.1 Xanthobacteraceae bacterium | reverse complement strand
CGCGCGCAGGAGCGCGAGTATTGGTGCTTCTGTCTCGATCATGTGCGCGAATACAATCATTCGTATAATTATTTTGCCGGGATGAGCGAGGACGCGGTCGCGCTCTATCAGAAGGACGCGCTCACCGGCCACCGGCCCACTTGGAAGATGGGCATGGTGGGCGGCAAGCGCACCAACGCGCCGCGGTCGCGGCGGCCGTTCGAGGGTTACGAGTCGGCCGAGGATCCGTTCGAGATGTTTCGCGAGTTCGGCGCCCGCCCGCGCCAGCAGCAGACCCGGCCGGAGGCGGATCGGCGCGCCGTGCGCAACGCCGAGCGCAAGGCGCTCCATACGCTCGGCCTGGAGATCGACGCCAAGCGGCCCGACATCAAGGCGCGGTTCAAGGAGCTGGTGAAGCGCCACCATCCCGACGCCAATGGGGGCGACCGCGGCTCCGAGGACAAGCTGCGCGAGATCATCGAGGCCTATCATTATCTCAAGTCCGCGGGTTTCGGCTGATCCGGGCTTGCGTCAGGGGGCGTGATGACACGCGACAAGCCGCCCTTCCGCGCCGACCATGTCGGCAGCCTGTTGCGCACGGCCCCGGTCAAGGCGGCGCGCGAGCGCCGGGCGCGCGGCGAGATCACGGCGCAGGATCTCGCGGCGACCGAAGATCGCGAGATCGCGAAGCTGATCAAGCGGCAGGAAGATGTCGGGCTGCACGCGATCACCGACGGCGAGTTTCGCCGCTCGTGGTGGCATCTCGATTTCCTCTGGGGGCTCGAGGGCGTCGAGCGTTATGTGATGGACCAGGGCATCACCTTTGCGGGCGTGACCACGCGGCCGGAAGGCGCGCGGGTCGTGGGCAAGCTCGGCTTTGGCGGCCACCCCATGGTCGACCACTTTCGCTTCCTGCAGACGCACACCAAACGCACGCCCAAGGTCACCATCCCGGCCCCGTCCGCCCTCTACGGCCGCGTCGGCCGCAAGGCGGTCAGCGCGACCGTCTATCCGCGGCTCGACGACTTCTTCGCCGATCTCGGGGCGGCCTATGCCAAGGCGGTTCGCGCCTTTGCGGATGCGGGCTGCCGCTACCTGCAGCTCGACGAGGTCTACATCGCGATGCTGTGCGATCCCAAATACCGCCGCCAGGTCGAGGAGCGCGGCGACGATCCCGCAAAGCTCGGCCGCGTCTATGCCGATCTCATCAATGCGGCGATCGCGGACATCCCGCCCGATATGACGATCACGATGCATCTGTGCCGTGGCAACTACCGGTCGACCCACATGGGGGCGGGCGGCTACGAGGCGGTGCAGGAAATCCTGTTCAACCGCGCCAACGTGCACGGCTATTTCATGGAATTCGACACCGAACGGGCCGGCTCCTTCGAGCCCTTGCGCCTCCTGCCCAAACGCAAGACCGCGGTGCTCGGCCTGGTCACCACCAAGACCGGCCGGCTCGAGCACAAGGACGCGCTCAAGCGGCGCATCGACGAGGCGGCGAAATTCGTCGACCTCGCGCAATTGTGCCTGAGCCCGCAATGCGGTTTCGCCTCGACCGAGGAAGGCAATGTGCTGGCCGAGGACGAGCAATGGGCGAAACTGGCCATGATCGTCGAGACCGCCCGCGAGGTATGGGGCTGAGCGGTCGGGCGCCGCGCCCCCGGGCCCCTCGGCCGCCCCGGCTTGCAAATAATATGATCATAACCATTTGACAGAGAACGGGATTACGCCCGATAGCTGAACCGGCCGGCGGGCCGCCAGGACCCCCAGTTAGGTGTTTTCGGCGGCCCTGAAACCCGCTTCCGGCGCTTCCGCCCGCCAAGGGCTTTCTGCTAGGTTGCGGCGAACATCCGACCGCACCCTGATCACCCCGATTTGCGCCTCGGACATGGCGAGGCGACGGAGGAGCAATGACTGCCGAAGTTGAGAGCGGCCTGCCGGACATGAAAGTGTCGATCCGGCAGACCTTTGGATTCGATAGCGACATGGAGGTGCCGGCCTATTCGGAAGCCGACGAGCACGTGCCCGATCTCGACCCGGATTACCGCTTCGACAAGCCGACCACGCTGGCGATCCTGGCCGGCTTCGCCAAGAACCGGCGCGTGATCGTCACCGGCTATCACGGCACCGGCAAGTCGACCCATATCGAGCAGGTGGCGGCGCGCCTCAACTGGCCTTGCGTGCGGGTCAATCTCGACAGCCACATCAGCCGCGTCGATCTGATCGGCAAGGACGCGATCGTGATCCGCGACGGCCAGCAGGTCACCGAATTCCGCGACGGCATCCTGCCCTGGGCCTATCAGCACAATGTCGCGCTGGTGTTCGACGAATACGACGCGGGGCGCCCCGACGTGATGTTCGTCATCCAGCGCGTGCTGGAATCATCCGGCCGCCTGACCTTGCTCGACCAGAGCCGCGTGATCCGGCCGCATCCGGCGTTCCGGCTGTTCGCGACTGCCAACACGGTCGGGCTGGGCGACACCTCGGGCCTCTATCACGGCACGCAGCAGATCAACCAGGCGCAGATGGACCGCTGGTCGATCGTCACCACGCTCAACTATCTGCCGCACGACAACGAGGTCGAGATCGTGCTCGCC
>DATBBS010000180.1:0-11312 GCA_036270895.1 Xanthobacteraceae bacterium | reverse complement strand
TGCCAGAACTGCCACAGCCTGAAGCTGCTGTCGTTCCGCAATCTCGGCGAGCCTGGAGGTCCCGGTTTCACGCCGGCGCAGGTCGAGTCGGTCGCGAGCGAATACAAGGTCAAGGACGGGCCCAATGATCAGGGCGAAATGTTCGACCGCCCGGCCCGGGCCGCCGATCACTTCCCGCCGCCGTTCGAGAACGACGCCCAGGCGCGCCAGGTGACCGGCGGCGCATTGCCGCCCGACATGTCGGTGCTCGCCAAGGCGCGCGGTTATGAGCGCGGATTCCCCAATTTCATCTTCGATATCTTCACCCAGTACCAGGAATTGGGCGTCGACTACATCGTCGCGATCCTGAACGGTTATGAGGATCCGCCGAAGGACTTCGTCCTGCCGCCCGGCACCCAATTCAACAGGATGTTCCCCGGCCACGCCATCGGGATGCGCAAGCCGCTGGTCGACAAGCAGGTCGACTATACGGACGGCACGCCGCAGACCGTCGACCAATACTCCAGGGACGTGGCGGCCTTCCTGATGTGGGCGGCCGAGCCGCACCTGGAGGCGCGCAAGCGCATCGGCTTCCAGGTGCTCGTCTTCCTGATCATATTGTCGGGCCTGCTCTACTTCACCAAGAAGAAGGTGTGGCACGAGATCGAGAAGCCGCGCGAGATCGCGCACGGCCAGGATCCGAAGGCGACGTCGATCTGATTGCCGGACGCAGGGCCCCGAGGCGGGGCCCTTCGTTTATGTGCTCGTCATTGCGAGGCGTGCGCAGCGCGCCGAAGCAATCTCGTGCCAAATATATTGAGATTGCTTCGCTGCGCTCGTGATGACAGCGGTAAGAAGGGCCGCCATGACCAAATCCGTTCTCGGCATCATCGGCGGGTCCGGCATCTACGATCTTCCGGGCCTGCAGAAGGCGCGCACCAGGAAGATCAAGAGCCCGTGGGGCGAGCCGTCGGCGGCGCTGCGCATCGGCGAGATCGCCGGCCTGCCGATCGTCTTCCTGTCGCGCCACGACAAGGGCCACCGGCTCTCGCCGTCCGACATCAACTACCGCGCCAATATCGACGTATTGAAGCGCGCTGGCGTCACCGACCTGGTTTCGCTGTCGGCCTGCGGATCGTTCAAGGAGGATCTGCCGCCCGGCACCTTCGTGCTCATCGATCAGTTCGTCGACCGGACCCACAAACGCGAGAGCTCGTTTTTCGGCAAAGGCTGCGTCGCCCATGTGTCGATGGCGCATCCGGTTTCGCCCCGGCTGCGCATCCATCTCGCCGCGGCCGCCGAGGCGGAGGATATTCGCGTGGTGCGCGACGGGACCTATGTGTGCATGGAAGGGCCGCAATTCTCCTCGCTCGCGGAGAGCCTCACTTACAGGCAGCTCGGCTATTCGGTGATCGGCATGACCAACATGCCGGAAGCGAAGCTCGCCCGCGAGGCGGAGATCTGCTACGCGACCGTCGCGATGGTCACCGATTTCGACTGCTGGCATCCCGACCATGACGCGGTGACGGTGCAGGACATCATCAAGGTGCTCACCGCCAACGCCGAGAAGGCGAAGCGGCTGGTGGCGCGGCTGGCACGGGATTTCCCGCGCACGCACGAGCCCTGTCCGATCGCCTCCGACCGCGCGCTCGATACCGCGATCATCACGGCGCCGGAGGCGCGCGATCGCAGGCTCGTCAAGAAGCTCGATGCGGTGGCGGGCAGGGTGCTTGGAAAGAAGATGTAGGCTGGGCTCATGAGGACGATGATCTCTGCAACATTGGCGGCGGCGGCGGCCGTCGCGCTGCTTCTTGCGCCGCTCATCGCGCACGCCGAGACGGCGCTCGACGTCGCCGTGGTGTCGCGAACGATCTTCTACCTGCCGGCCTGGACGGCGGAGAAGCAAGGTTTCTTCAGGTCGGCGGGGATCGACGCCAAGATCGAGATTTACGATGCGGCCGACCGCATCCTCGGCGACTTGCGGGCGGGCACCAGGCAGATCGGCATCACTTCGATCGAGAACGTGATCGCGCAAGCCTACAAGGGCGGCACCCTGAAGATCGTGGCCGGCAGCGCCCAGCGACCACCGCACTTCATTGTCGCGCAGCCGGAGATCAAGACGCTGGCCGGCCTCAAGGGAAAGCTGATCGGCGTGGTGTCGATGCAGGAAGGCACGACTTTCTTCGTCAAGGATATCGCGCTCAAGGCCGGGTTCGATCCTTCCGACGTCAATGTCGCGGCGGTCGGTGGCTCGCCCACGCGGGCGCGCCTGCTCAAGGAACGCAAGATCGATGCCGGGCTGCAGCCTTATCCGCTGAGCTACGAGGCCGAAGCGGACGGCTTCAGCAATCTCGGCGCCATCGCCGATCTCGTTCCCGACTATCAATTCACCTCGGTCGTGGTCGACGACGCATGGGCGCGCCCCAACCGCGCCCTGCTGGTCGCCTTTCTGCGCGCGTTGCGTCGCGGGACCGATTACATGTTCGCCCACCCGGAAGAATCGTCCGAGCTCGGCGCCAGGGAGCTGCGCACGACCCCCGCGCTCGCCCGTCGCGCGCTCGAGGATACGGCGCGCATGGATGTGCTGGCGCGCGACCTGTCGCTTACGGACAAGAGCCTGTTGCGGGTTTTCGAGAACGTGAAGGCAGCCGGACTCGTTCCGGCCGATGCGGTCTATGACCGTGCGAGGTTCGTGGACGAGAGCTACCTGGTGGAAAGCCGCAAGCCCTGATGCCGTCCATCAACCGGGCGATTGGCGCGAAATCCGACGGTGGCTGACGTGTTCTTCGGTTGCGGTCGCCCGCACGGTTCGCCACAGTGTGCGCCGCAGCAAGCTCCCCGTTCGACCGATTCCCACCTTTTGTGAGTTGACCATGGCGACCGATGCTTTCGTCTACGACCTCAAGGCCGCGATCCGCACCATTCCGGACTATCCCAAGCCGGGGATCATGTTTCGCGACATCACGACGCTGCTCGGCAATGCGCGCGCCTTCCGCCGCGCCGTCGACGAGCTGGTGCAGCCCTGGGCCGGGTCGAAGATCGACAAGGTCGCCGGCATGGAGGCGCGCGGCTTCATCCTGGGCGGCGCCGTCGCCCACCAGGTCTCGGCCGGCTTCGTACCGATCCGCAAGAAGGGCAAGCTGCCGCATAAGCGGGTCTCGATCGCCTATTCGCTCGAATACGGCCTCGACGAGATGGAGATGCACGAGGACGCGGTCGCCGCGGGCGAGCGGGTGATCCTGGTCGACGACCTGGTGGCGACCGGCGGCACCGCCGAGGGCGCCGTCAAGCTGTTGCGCCAGATGGGCGCCGAGGTCCTCGCGGCCTGTTTCATCATCGATCTGCCGGAGCTCGGGGGCGCCGACAAGATCCGCAAGCTCGACGTTCCGGTTCGTACGCTCGTGAGCTTCGAGGGGCACTGAAACGCGGAAAGCGTTTCGGCAAGTCCGCCTGAATGCCAAAAGGCACAACCCGTTACTGCACCGTCACGCCCGCGGCCGGGCCGAGTCGCGCTGCCGTTCGGGCCGCGGGCCCTGGAGCGTGCCGCGCAAGCTCGACAGCAGCAGGCGCAGCTCCATCTCGCGGAATTGCAGATTGACCCGTTTGAGCCAGGCATTCATCTCGGTCTCCAGATGCGCGGGGAAGCGCTCCGGCGGCTGATGGCGGAACTCGGCGAAGGAGAAAGGCCCGGTGTCGACGATGCTCCGCAACACAGGGGAAAGCATCGGAATGCGCAGCGGCAACGCCACGACGTTGGTGGTCGGGAACTCGCCGCGGAGATTGTAGCCGCGCATGATGCCGTCATTGTAGACCGGCGCGAGCGTGAGCCGCGGAAACCGATTGCGCAGGCGATCGTAGCTCCTCACCGACAGCGGATCGGAATTGGCCGCGTAGAGGATCACCGGCTCGACCGATCGCCGGGGAGCCTCGGTGGCAAAATCGATCTGCTCCATCAGGTCGAAAAAGGTCTCATACGCATGGGCGCTGACGTCGACCACCTTGGGCCTCTCGTCGTCGACGATGAGCTCGTCGAACAGCGCCACCTGTCCGCGCGTGTCGTTGATATCGGCGTGCATGGCGTATTTCGGCAGGAACCGCGCCAGCATCGGGTCCATGGTGTCGAGATCGAAGCCTGCGACCGGCCGCTCGTCGGTGCGGAAAAACTCGATCAGCGCACGCGCGAGCAGCGTCTTGCCGGTACGCGGGCGAGGCGAGGCGACGATATACACATGCGTCTGGCGGCTCATGAGTCCTTCGAAGGTGGTACCCCCGCCGCCAATCAGGCTCGCTGGCGCAAGCCCGCCATACCAAATTTTGGACTAGCGGGCCACCCGGATCTGCACCTGGTCCTTCGGGCTGACGATATCGACCAGCTTGATCCGGTCGTATTCCGCCCAGACATGTCCCAGCCAGTGGCGCACATAGCCGCGCAACACGAAGGAGTAGGCGGCGTTTTCGCCGGTGGGCCCCTTGTTGGCGATGAAGGACAGGAACGGCACCGACGCGAGCTCGACCTGCTCGCTGGCCATCTCGTTGAGCTTCGGGATGGTGATCTCGACCGCGTCCTTGATCCGCCGGAAGTAGGAGCTGTAGGTAGCCTGGTCCCACTCGAAGAAATGCGTGTTGTTGATGAAGTTCTTCACCAGGAAATACTTGGCGTCGGAAAGATAATCGGCCGTGTCGGCGATCTCGTCGAGGGAGGCGATCGAGGGCCCGAGAATGTGGAAGACCGAGAAGGTGATCTGGCCCTTCTTGGCCGCGTCGATGAAGCCGATGTCGCGCAGCGCGGTGAGGGTGGGGGACAGCAGGCCGGCGCGCACGTCGATGATGGTGACGGTGGAGTCGGACAGGGTGTCGAAGATCTGCATCTGGTCGGGGACCTTCGTGACGTCGAGCACGTCGGTCACGTCGGGATGGAACCGCTTGAGCGTGCCTTTCGGCGCTTCGGTGTCGAATGCCCGGGTGGGGACCTTGCGGGCGGAAAAGTAATCGAGGAGCGTCCGCGTGATGGTGGTCTTGCCGACCCCACCCTTGTCGGCTCCCACGATGATGACGGCTGGCTTCGACATGGAAACATCCCTTCCCGCTTCAAGACGCAATGCGTGCCAGTGCATTTTCTACGGCAGAACCAAGTTTGGTTAAAAGCATTATTACATTTATGGTAAAGTTGCGACTCTTTCCCACATCTTGATCCCGCCGGACGGCTCCTATCCACATCCTGTTTCGACCGACGACCGGGCGTGAGCCCGGCCGAGCCTGTTGGATAAGGTCTTGGGCGGCCTAATCCTTGTGACCCCATGGTCCATCGGGGCGCGGACTCTGCGGGTCAGGCGATGGCTCACCGCCGAGGACGACCGGCGGGCGGTTGGGCAGGAATCGCTTCTCGGCACCTTGCACCGCACCATGTCCTGATTCGCCGGTGGGGTCGGAGCCCGGCATGGCTTGGGAAGGCGCCCCCCAGGGGCCGCCCGCGGGGGGCGGCGCCGCCTCGCCCGGTGCGGGCAGTTCGATCGGTCCGGGGTCGTGGCCACCCGCGAACTTGATCAGCGCCGCGATCCGCTTGACCACCGGCGGATGGGTATCGAACAGGTCGCCAAATTCCTGGCGCGGGTTGTCGACGCACATTTCCATCACGGCCGAGGTCGCGCCCTCGAGCTCGCCGCGGCCTTCGATCTTGCGCAAGGCCGAGATCATGGCGTCGGGGTTCTTGGTCAGCTCGACCGAGCCGGCGTCGGCCAGGAACTCGCGCGACCGCGACAGCGCGAAGCGGATCACCAGCGACAACAGCCAGGCGAGCGCGATCATGCCGACCGCGATCACGATCGCGATCATGTTGCCGCCCTTGCCGCGATCCTCGCTGCTCGAGGACCGGCTCCGGCCGCCGCCGAATCCGCCGTAGAACCACATGCGGAAGATCAGCTCCGCGAAGAAGCTGACCACGCCCGCGATGATGACTGCGACCACGAGCATGCGCACGTCGCCGTTGCGGATATGGGTGAGCTCGTGGCCGAGCACCGCCTCGACCTCGGGGTCGTCGAGCCGGGCCAGCAGGGCGCTCGTCACCGTGATCGCATACTGCTTCTCATTCATGCCGGTCGCGAAGGCGTTGAGCGCGTCGGATTCCATCACCTTGAGCCCGGGCATCGTGATGCCGCGCGAAATGCACAGATTCTCGAGCAGATTGTAGAGGCGCGGCTCCTCCTTGCGGGTCACCTCGCGCCCGCCCGTAATGGCATCGATCATCGACTGGTGGAAATAATAGGCGATGACGACCCACAGCACGGTGCCCACCGTCGCCCATGGGGCGGCGGCGAGGAAGTCGAACCAGGCGCGGCGGAGCAGGAATTGCAGCGAAGCCTCATAGGACAGCGCCTCGGCGGCAAGCGCGCCCGCATACACCAGCAGATAGACGAGGAAGAACAGGCCGACCAGCAAGGCGACCGAGCGCCGCTTGTTCGATTGGATATGGGTATAGAGGCCGTAGGCAGCCATGATCGTCGTGCCTGGTTTCCGGCCGCAAAGCGGCGGCCGGCCTTGGCGCATGATCCCGAAAAGTCGACGGACTTTTCGGACAAGATCATGCGCAGAGATAAGAAGACCGAGTCCCGATCAGAACTTCACCTGCGGCGCCTGCTCGACGATTTTGCGCTCGTCGCCGAGATCGAAGAAGGTCCGCGGCGTGAAGCCGAACATGCCGGCGAACAGCGCGGCCGGGAACTGCTGGATGCCGGTGTTGTACTCGCTGACCGAATTGTTGAAGAACCGCCGCGACGCCGCGATCTTGTTCTCGATGTCGGTCAGCTCGGCCTGAAGCTGCTGGAAATTCGCGTTGGCCTTGAGGTCGGGATAGCTCTCGGACAATGCGAACAGCTGCCGCAGCGTGCCGGACAACATGTTTTCGGCCGCGCCTTGCGCGGCCGGCCCTTGCCCTTGGGCGGCGACCGCCGCGTTGCGCGCCTGGATCACCGCTTCGAGCGTGCCGCGTTCGTGGGCCGCATAGCCCTTCACGGTCTCGACCAGGTTCGGGATGAGATCGTGGCGCTGCTTGAGCTGGACGTCGACGTCGGCAAAGGCCTGGCTGACGCGCTGCCGCATCGCGACGAGGCCGTTATAGATCATGATGACCCACAGCACGACAACGACGATCACGCCGAGAACAACCCAGCCGGTGGTGGACATCGCGGCACTCCCTGAGGCTTGCGGGACAAGCGGCGCGGGGTCGCGTCGCGGTTCCATCCTAGAGTGGTTTTGGCTCCCGCGGAACCGCTGCGCGCGTCCCATGGACGGCTCTCGCACAACTTCCAGACACGGCTTCAGGCTATTGTTTGGGCAGACAAATCCGCCGCGGCCGGCACGGGCCGAGCGCCGCGTCAGATCACAGATTCACGATCCGGAATAAGCCGTTCAACGTCATCGCGAATGCATTCGAGCGCGCCGACGGCCGGCCCGCCCGTTACTCCGGTTTGGCCTGCCGGGTCACCGCATCACCCCAGCGCCAGCTCTTGCGCCTCCGGTAGGCCTCGCGGTCGCGCCGCGCGGTCGTCTCGGTCACGATCCCGTCCGCCACGCAAAGCTTCGCGGTGACGGCGCTTTTGGTGACGGTCGGATGCGCCAGCACGCGCGCCTCGATGCGGGCCGGCGCGTCGCGCGCGAGCACCACGTAGGAGAATTTCTCGTCCTCGAACGGCAGGGACACGCCCTTGACTTGCCGATGGTCGCGCGACCGGTTGAGGCGCTGCACGAAATGGCACCAATCCGGCGCGACGATCGGGCAAGCCGCGTCGTGCGGGCAGGGACAGACGACGTGGGCGCCTTGCGCCACCAGATGGGCGCGTAGCGCGCGGATGCGCAGGAAGCCGGCCGGCGTGCCGGGCTCGATCACGGCCAGCACGCCGCGCGCCGCCGACCACAGCGCATCGGCGACGCGGGGGAGCGCGTCGGGCGCGGCCTCGCCCACCACATAGCTTGCGATCACGAGATCGGCCGGCGCGCCGCGCGTGAGCAGCGTGCCGAGATCGCCCTGGTCATAGGTGGCGTTGCGCAGCGCCGGGACGGCGCTCGACGCCAGCAGGCTGAGCGCCAGCGCGCGCAGATGCGGATTGTCGTCAATCAGCCGGATCTCGTCGCATTGGCCGAGCTCTTGCGCCGCCCAGGCGCCGGTCCCGGGACCCGCGCCGGCGTCGATCAGCGTGCGCGGCAGGAAATCCGGGCAGACCTCGCGCAGCGCATCCAGCACCGCCGTGACGGCGGCGAAAGTCGCGGGCAGGCGCGTGAACGCGTAGGCGAGGGCGTCGTCCGCGTTCCGGATCGCGTCGCCCGAGCCGCCCCCGGAACGATAGAGCAGCGACATCGCCTCGGCGCGCTGCGCGATCGCGCGGCGGGATTTGCCTTGCGCCAGCGCCTCGAGGCCGGATTTCAGCTCGGGAGGGAGGTCCATGTGATCCCGTCATGCCCGCGCGCGCAGACCGCCATGACGGACCGGTAGAGGGCGGGCTGGACTTACGCCACCGCCTGGTCGCGGATCTTCACGGCGCCTTCGAGATCGACCGAGACGAGCTGCGAGATGCCGCGCTCCGCCATGGTGACGCCGAACAGGCGGTTCATCCGCGCCATGGTGATCGGATTATGCGTGATGATGATGAAGCGCGTATCGGTCGAGCGCGTCATCTCATCCAGCAGGTCGCAGAAGCGGTCGACATTGTGATCGTCGAGCGGCGCGTCGACCTCGTCGAGCACGCAGATCGGCGCCGGATTGGTGAGGAACACGGCGAAGATCAGGGCGAGCGCGGTCAGCGCCTGCTCGCCGCCCGACAACAGCGATAGGGTCGCGGGCTTCTTGCCCGGGGGCTTCGCCAGGATATCGAGCCCGGCCTCGAGCGGATCCTCGTGCTCGATCAGCTGCAGTTCCGCGGTGCCGCCGCCGAACAGCTCGGTGAACAGCCGGGTGAAATGGGCGGAGACCACCTCGAAGGACGCGAGCAGGCGTTCGCGCGCCTCCTTGTTGAGGCTGAGGATACCCTGGCGCAGGCGCTTGATCGCCTCGCTGAGGTCGTCGCGCTCGGCGGTGAGCGAGGCATGCTGGGTCTCGACCTCGCGCAATTCCTCCTCGGCGCGCAGATTGACCGCGCCGATCCGCTCGCGGTCGCGACGCAGCTTCTCGAGCTCCCCTTCGACCTCGACCACGTCGGGCAGCACGGCGCCGGCCTCGATGCCGGCGAGAGCCGCGACGCCGGCGGGCTCGACCTCCAGCATCTCACGGATCTCGTGGGCGACGTCGGTGAGCCGGCGTTTGGCGGCCTCGTGGCGTTCCTCGGCGCGGGCCGCGTCCTCGCGCGCCGTTCCCATGGCTTCGAGCGCGACGCGGGCCGCCCGGTCCGCAGTGGCGAGCGCATGCTCGCCCTTGGCGAGCTCGTTGGCGGCGGCACGGCGGTTCGTTTCGGCCGCCTCGATCTGCGTGATCAACGACCGGCGCTGCTGCTCGAAGGCCTGCGGCGCATTCGCCAGGCCCTCGCGCTCGGAACGGGTTTCGCCGAGGCGCGCCTGCAGCGTCTCGATCTGGGCGGCGGCGCCCTGCCGGCGCTCGCTCCATGCAGCGGTTTCCGAGCGGATCGCGGAAAGCCGCCGCTCGGCGAGCTCGGTCTCGCGCGCGAGCGCTTGCGCCTCGGCGCGCACCTCGGCGAGCTTCGTCCGTTCCTCGGTCAGCCGCGCGCGCACATTCGCCAGCTCGCTTTCGATCGCGTCGCCGGCGGGAAGCGCCGCGAGCGCCGCTCGCGCATCCCGGTGGCCGCCCTCCGCTTCGGCCCGGCCGGCGGCGAGCCGCGTCTTCGCTTCGGACAAGGCCGAGTGACGCGACGTGATGCGGGCGAGCTCGCGCTCGGCCGCCGAGTGGCGTTCGCGCGCGCCATTCGCCTCGTGCTGCAGGTCACGCCAGCGGTTGCGGGCGGTGACCTCGTGTTCCGCGGCGGCGGCAACTTCCGCCTCGACGCGCGCGACCACCACCTTGCGGGCCTCGACCTCGGTGCGGGAGATCTGCAGCTCGGCTTCGACATCGGCCAGCCGGTTGCGCTCGGCGAGCCGGCGCGCGGCCCCGGTGGGGGCGTGCGCCGCGACCGCGAATCCGTCCCAGCGCCACAGGTCGCCGTCGCGCGACACCAGGCGCTGGCCGGCTTTCAGGAGCTTGGCGAGGCGCGGACCATCGGCGCGGTTCGCCACGATGCCGATCTGCGCCAGCCGCCGCGCCAGCTCGCCCGGCGCTTTGACATGGGCGCCCAAGGGCTCGACGCCGTCGGGGAGCGCGGGGTCGGCGGAGTCGGGCGTGGCGCCCGCCCAATGCATCGGCGCGCTCGCCTCGATCGGCGCGTCGAGGTCGTCGCCGAGCGCGGCGCCGAGCGCGGTCTCGTAGCCCTTTTCGACCCCGACCTGGTCGATCACCGGCGGCCACAGATTCTTGGCCTCGACATGCAGCACCTTGGCGAGGGTCTTCGCCTCGGTTTCGAGGCGGTGCGCGCGCCGCTCGACCTCGACCAGCGGCTGGCGCGCGACGTCGAGCGCCTGACGCGCACCCGAATGGGCGGCCTCGGCGCGCAAGGTCAGGCCCTCGGCCTCGCTGATCGCCTGCTGGGCCGCCGTCACCACGGCGGCGAGGCCGGCGAGATCGACCTTGTTGGCGGCTTCCGCCTCGATGCGCTCGAATTCAGCCGTGACCGCCGCAAGCTCGCTCTCGATCCGGGCGCGGCGCTGGTCGTGGTTGCGCGCCGCATTCTCGAGCTCGTTGCGGCGCGCCGTCAGATCGGCGAGCGCCGTGGTGATCTTGTCGAAGGTCTTTTCGGTGGCCGCCACCAGGGTGTCGGCGGCGTCGACGCGCTCGTCCACGCCGGTGCGGCGCTCCGCGGTCGCGGCGGCTTCGCGCTCGAGGACGTCCTGTTCGGCACGCAGCCGGCTGATCACCCCCTCGGCGTCGGCCGCAAGCTTCTGCTCGCGCACGATATCGTCCTGGAGCTGCACGATCCGGCGGTCGAGCTCGGCCATCCGCTCCCTGGCGCGGGCTTCCTCGCGATCCAGCGTCTCGCGCGCCACCACCAGGCGCTGCAATGCGGCCGCTTCCTTGACCTCGGCTTCACGCAGCGCCGGCAGGGCGGCGGCCGCAACCGCCTGTTGGGTCGAGGCTTCGGCCTGCGCGCCGGTGCGCTCGGCCACGACGCGGATGCTGACGTCCTTGGCGTGCTCGGCGTTGGCAACCTCCGCGGTCGCATTGACGTGGCGCAGATGATAGAGCGCCGCCTCCGCCTTGCGGATCTGCTGCGACAAGGCGCGATAGCGCACGGCCTGGCGCG
>DATBBS010000179.1:0-6847 GCA_036270895.1 Xanthobacteraceae bacterium | reverse complement strand
GCATGGGCGCCGCGGACGGCGATCAGCGAATCCATGGTTAACGAAATGTTAACGCGGCGTGCATGCTCGACGCGTCGGCGGCGCGAATCTCCATTTGGCGTCATCGCACCGTCATCGCCGGTGCTTAATGTCGCCAATATGACGATTGCGGTCTGGGCAGCCGCCGCGTTCTGCGGCATCACCACTCTCTTTCATCTCGTGAGCATCGCGGTCGCGGTTGCGCGATGCCGTCCGCGGAAATCTCCCCTGGCGCCACCGCCCGAGGCGCCGCCGGTGACCATCATCCGGCCGGTCTGCGGGGTCGACAACTTCGTCGAGGACACGCTCGCCTCCTCGTTCGGACTCGCTTATCCGCACTATGAACTCGTCTTCTGCGTGGCGCAGCCGCGGGATCCGATCGTTCCGATCGTGCGCGCCCTGATGGCGGCCCATCCTGATACACGGGCGAGGCTGCTCGTCGGCGACGAGCGGGTCAGTCCCAATCCAAAGCTCAACAACTGTGTGAAGGGCTGGAAGGCCGCCGCGCACGACTGGATCATCATCGCCGACAGCAATGTCCTGATGCCGCGCGATTACATCCAGCGCTTGATGGCGGCGTGGCGTCCGGATTGCGGACTGGTATGCGCGCCGCCGATCGGATCACGCCCGGGGAATTTCTGGGCCGGGCTCGAATGCGCGTTCTTGAACACCTATCAGGCGCGCTGGCAATATTTCGCCGATACACTCGGCAGCGGCTTCGCCCAGGGCAAGACCATGCTGTGGCGACGCGCCGATCTCGAGGCCGCCGGCGGCATCCGCGCGCTCGGCGCCGAGCTCGCGGAAGACGCCGCCGCCACCAAGGTGGTGCGCGCCCGGGGCCTCGACGTGAATCTGGTCGACGCGCCGTTCGCTCAGCCGCTCGGCCGCCGTCGCCTGGTCGATGTCTGGCGCCGCCAGACGCGCTGGGCGCGGCTGCGTCATGTTTCTTTTCCGCATCTCTTCTGGCCCGAGCTGTTCTCCGGCGCGCTGCTTCCGCTGCTCGCCACGGCGTTCGTGGCGAGCATGGCCGATGTACCGGTCGCCGCGAGCATGGGGGCGCTGGCCGCGCTCTGGTATGGCGCCGAGATGGCGCTCGCCCGCGTCGCCGGCTGGCATTGCGCGGCGCTCTATCCGGTCCAGGCGGCCCTGCGCGACCTGCTGCTGCCGTGCCTATGGCTCGACGGCCTGACCGGAACCGAGTTCGTTTGGCGCGGCAATCAGATGAGCATCGTGGAGGACGGCTAGGCGGTGTAGCGCCGTGCTGGGCCGCGCGTTTACGATGCCGAGCTCCTGGAGTCTGCCCCCGCGACGCTCGATCGCCCGCCGGACAAGTTCCGGCATTGGCCGTTGACAGGACGGTTTCGCGCGGCCAAACAATCCCGCGCGCCCCTCGATTGATCCATCCTTTCAGGCGTTGCGGCCGGGACCTTCGGTATTCTGGTCGGATTTTTCGCGGCGAGCTGGGATCCGCCCGGATGCGGGTCCAGGTGGGTTTCGCCAGAGAATGCTCCAAGGAGTTCCCCATGGATCTCGGTATAGCCGGCCGCAAGGCCATCGTCTGTGCGTCGAGCCGCGGGCTCGGACGCGCCTGCGCGCTGAGGCTCGCGGAGGCCGGCTGCGAGGTCGTGATCAACGGCCTCAATCGCGAGCGCCTGGAAGCGACCGCGACCGAGCTGCGCAAGGCGACCGGCGCCAGGATCACACCGGTCGCGGCCGACGTCGCGACCGCGGACGGCCAGAAAGCGCTGTTCGGCGCCTGCCCGGAACCCGACATCCTGGTCAACAATAATGCGGGCCCGCCGTTTCGGGATTTCCGCGAGCTCGACCGGCAGAAAATGCTCGACGGCGTCACCGCCAATATGGTGGTGGCGATCGAGCTCACCCAGAAGGCGATCGACCCGATGATCGCGCGAAAGTTCGGCCGCATCGTCAACATCACGTCGGGCTCGGTGAAGATGCCGCTGGTCGGCCTCGATCTCTCGTCGGCGGCGCGGGCCGGGCTCACCGCCTTCATGGCCGGCGTCGCGCGCTCGGTCGCCGGGTCCAACGTGACCATCAACTTCCTGCTGCCGGGCGCTTTCGACACCGACCGCCTGAAGGGCAACATCGAGGCCACCGCCAAGAAGCAGGGCGTCCCTCACGAGCAGGTCAGCACCGCGCGCGCCGCTTCCATTCCGGCCAAGCGCTTCGGCACGGCGGACGAGTTCGGCGCCGCCTGCGCGTTTCTGTGCTCGGCCCAGGCCGGCTATATCACCGGGCAGAACCTGCTGATCGACGGAGGGGCCTTCCCGGGCGCGTTCTGAGGGGCGCTTGTGCGGCGCCTTCCCTCGACGCATGATCCATAGCCGATTTCCCTTTGCCCGCAATTCAACCCTAAAATCCAGTCGTAAGGAGACCCGATCCATGAAGCTCGTCCGCTTCGGCGCGCCCGGCCGCGAAAAACCCGGCATCATCGACGCAGAGGGACATATCCGCGATCTCTCGAAAGTCGTACCCGACCTTTCCGGCGATGCCTTGTCGCCAAGAGGCCTCGCCAAGATCAAGAAGGCCGCGGCCGGTAGGCTGCCGGTGGTGAAGGGCAAGCCGCGGATCGGGCCCTGCGTGGGCCGCGTCGGCAATTTCATCGCCATCGGTCTCAATTACTCGGACCATGCGGCGGAAACCGGCATGCCGGTCCCGAAGGAGCCGATCATCTTCAACAAGGCGCCGTCCTCTATCTGCGGCCCGAACGACGACACAATGATTCCCAAGGGCTCGACCAAGCTCGACTACGAGATCGAGCTCGGCGTCGTGATCGGTTCGCGCGCGCGCTACCTGTCGAAATCGAGTGCCATGGACGCGGTCGCCGGCTATTGCCTCGCCAACGACGTGTCCGAGCGCGTGTTCCAGATCGAGCGCTCCGGCCAATGGACCAAGGGCAAGGGCTGCGAGACGTTCGGTCCGCTCGGGCCCTGGCTCGTCACCAAGGACGAGATCGACAATCCGCAGAAGCTCGCGATGTGGCTCACGGTCAACGGCGAGACCCGGCAGAGGGGCTCGACCAAGACCATGATCTTCGGCGTCGCCCATCTGGTCTGGTACTGCTCGCAATTCATGGTGCTGGAGCCGGGCGACGTGATCGTCACCGGCACGCCGCCCGGCGTCGCGCTCGGCATGAAGCCGGAGCCGAAATTCCTCAAGGCCGGCGACGTCGTGCGCCTCAGCATCGACGGCCTCGGCGAGCAGCAGCAGAAAGTGGTGCGGTTCAGGAATTAGCGCCAGCTTCTGCCGTCATTGCGAGCGATGCGAAGCAATCCGCGCCACGCGATCCGACCCTGGCGGTCGAGATTGCTTCGCGTCGCTCGCAATGACCGCGCTACCCGTCCCGCGCCTCCAGCACCGCCTTGAGCGACACCCGCGACCAGGCCGCCGTGCGGCTGCGGAAATCCGCGTAGGACTCGTTGATCCGGCGCGCGATGTCGCTCCTCGCGGCGAGCTCGGCCAGGATGTCGGCGGCCTGCTGGCGCGCCGCTCCGACCACGTCGACCGAGAAGCTCGCGAGGCGCACATTGTTGCGCTCGGTCAGCGCCGCGAGCGCTTGCGCGTTCAGTCGCTCCATCTCCGAGAGCGCGAAGGACGCCTCGGCCGCGCAGGCATGCGCGATGATCGCCTTGAGGTCGCCGGCGAGGCCCTCCCAGAGCTTGAGATTGACCAGGCATTCGCCGGTGCCATTGGGCTTGTTGAAGCCCGGGCCGTAATAGAGCGGCGCCACGCGGTAGAGCCCGAGCGCGATGTCGGTGCCCGGGCCGACGAATTCGGCGCCGTCGAGGACGCCCGATTGCAGGCTGGTGAGGATCTCGCCCGGCGGCGTGGTTTGCGGCGTCGCGCCGAGCCGGCGATAGACCTCGCCGCCCAACCCGAGCGAGCGAACCTTCAGGCCCTTGAGATCGTCCAGGCTCTTCAACTCGCGCCGGAACCAGCCGCCCATGCAGACGCCGGTATTGCCGCCCATGAAAGGCTTGACCCCGAACGGGGCATAAAGCTCGTCCCACAACGCCTGCCCGCCGCCTGCCTCGACCCAGGCGACGTGCTCCATCGGGGTGAGGCCGAACGGCACCGTCGTGTAATAGGCCGCCGCCGGCTGCTTGCCCTGCCAGTAGAAAGCGGCGGTATGACCCATCTCGGCGACGCTGCTGCCGACCGCGTCGAGCACCTCGAAGGCGGGCACCACTTCGCCGGCGGCCTGCACCGTGATCTGCAGGCGTCCGCCCGACAAAGCCGCTATCCGCTCGGCGACGCGCTCGGCCGACATGCCGGGTCCGGGCAGGCGTTTCGGCCACGATGTGACCATGCGCCAGCGCAACGTCTGTGCGCGCGCCACCGCAGGCGCCGCCACGGCGCCGAGCAGCGCCATCCCGCCGCCCCGCAGCAGCGTTCGACGATTTGATTTCGGCATCGTTTCGTCTCCGGAAAAAAAGTTAGCGCCAGACGGCGTGAAAATGGTGGACCGGACCGTGGCCCTTGCCGATGCCAAGCCGGTCCGCGGCCGCGATGGCGGCGGTCACATAGGCCTTGGCGTCCCGCACCGCGTCGGCGAGGTTTTGGCCCTTGGCGAGACCGGCCGCAATGGCGGACGACAGCGTGCAGCCGGTGCCATGCGTGTTGCGGGTCGCGATGCGCGGGACGGCGAGCCGCGTCACCATGGCGCCGTCGAACAGGAAGTCCGCGCTTGTTGCGCCGGTCCCGTGGCCGCCCTTGATCAGCACGGCCCGGGCGCCGAGCGCAAGAATCCGCTCGGCCTGCACCTGCATCTCGGTCTCGCTCGCGGCGACGTCGGTGTCGAGCAGCGCGGCCGCTTCCGGCAGGTTGGGCGTCACCACGGTGGCGCGACGCAACAGCTCGCGCCGGAGCGTCTCGATCGCAGCGGGCGCGAGCAGCCTGTCGCCTGAACTCGCGACCATCACCGGGTCGAGCACGACATTCGCCGGCCGCCACCGGTCGAGCCCGGCGGCGACCGCCTCGATCACGCCGGTGCGCGCCAGCATGCCGATCTTGACCGCATTGACCGCCAGATCGGGAAACACCGCGTCGATCTGCGCCGTCACGAAATCGGGCGGCACGTCGTGGATTGCCGTGACGCCTTGCGTGTTCTGCGCCGTCAGCGCCGTGATCACCGAGGCACCGTAGACCCCGAGCGCCGAGAAGGTCTTCAGGTCGGCCTGGATCCCGGCGCCACCGCCCGAGTCCGATCCCGCGATCGTGAGAGCGATGGCGGTCATGGCTCATCCTTCGCGTGATGTCCGCCAGCGCCGACCGCCGGCGGCATCGGCGCGTATTTTTCCCGCGCCGCGTCGACAATGGCGCGCAGCTCGCGCGCGGCCGCGACCGGGTCGGGCGCCGCCGAGAGTGCCGAGATCACCGAGACGCCGTCGACGCCCGCCGCAATCACTTGCGCGGCATTCGCCGCCGTGATGCCCGCGATCCCGCACATCGGGAAGTTTCCGATGCGGTCGCGAAACACCCGCACGATCCGCGCGAGTCCTTCGGGCCCGATCGGGCGGCTGGTATTCTGCTTCGAGGTCGTGCCGAACACGCCGCCGATGCCGACATAATCGAGAATGCCGAGCGGCGCCGCCTGCGCCTGCTCGACCGTTTTGATCGACAACCCGATGAACGGCGCCGGCCCGAGAATGGCCCGCGCCTCCGCAACGCTCATGTCCTCCTGCCCGAGATGCACGCCGTCGGCGCCGGCCTCGCGCGTGACATCGACCCGGTCGTTGACGATGAGCGGCACCTCGGCCGGAAGCGCCGCCTTCACGGCACGCGCAAGCTCCACCATGTGGCGCGTATCGTGAATCTTGTCGCGCAGCTGCACCAGCGTGGCGCCGCCGCGCGCCAGCATGCGGGCGAGATCCGGCAGCGCATGCCCCCCCGCATGCTCGGGATCGACGATGGCGTAGAGGCGCAGATCGACGGTGAGCTGCTTTTCGGGATCGGAGAAGTTCATGAGTCGACCCTCGCCCGTTCGACGATCGTGGTCTGATCCAGGCCGTGGAGAGCGTCCAGAATGCCGGCCGCGAAAGTGCCCGGCCCCTGCGCGCGCTCGGCCGCGACCTCGCCCGCGATTCCGATCAGGATCAGCGCCGCCGCGGTTGCGTTCCACGCATCGGCCTCGACCGCCAGAGCGGCGCCCACCAGCGCCGAGGCGGCGCAACCCATCGCGGTCACCTTCGACATAAGGACATCGCCATTGGCGATCGTGGTCATGCGCGTGCCGTCCGCCACGATGTCGCGGTCGCCAGTCAGGCCGACCACCGTCGCGGTCTCGGCCGCATAGCGGGTCAGCGCATGCGGGCTCGGCGGGCCGCCGGCCAGCGTGGTGAATTCCGCGCCGTTGAGCCGGATCGCACGCGGCCGCCGCGCCGCCAGGGCGGCGCCGAAATCCGCGCGCGGGACGGAGCGATCGACGAAGACGGGATCGAGGATCCATGGCACCCGTTCGCCCGCCATTGCGATGGCGATCTCGATCGCGTCGCGCCGCTCCGGATCGAGGGTGCCGAGATTGACCAGCAATGCATCGGCGCGGGCCACGAAGTCGGCGATCTCGTCGGGCGCGATGGTCATCGACGGCACCGCGCCGGCGGCCAGCAGCATGTTGGCGGTGAAATTCTGCGCCACCGCGTTCGTGATGCAATGCACGCGCGGGCGGCGGGCGCGGATGCGGGCCAGGATGTCGGCCGAAACAAGCGGAAGGTCGCGCGGCATCTCAAGCTCCCTCCGCCGGCATGATCCGGATCAGGTTCGATGGGTTGGCGGTTGCCTCTCAGCCCGGGTTGCGCCCGGACACCCC
>DATBBS010000178.1:0-4043 GCA_036270895.1 Xanthobacteraceae bacterium | reverse complement strand
CACATCGACCAGCGCGGGCTGGCCGGATTTCACCACCTCGACGGCACGCTTGAACGTGGCGGCGAGATCCTTCGGATCGGTGATCGGACCGGCCGACCACCATCCCATGGAGGCGGCGAGCTTGGCGTAGTCGATGTCCGGATTCTCGATCCGCGTCCCGATCGGCCCGAAGTCGTTGCCGAGGCTCGCGACCCGATTGCGCCGGTTGGACATGCGTTGAACGTGCATGACCTCCTGGTGGTAGCCGCGGTTGTTGTGCATCACGGTGAGCATCGGGATCTTGTGGCGCGCCGCCGTCCACATCACGCCGGGCGCGAACATCATGTCGCCGTCGGTCTGCAGGTTGACCGAGAAGCGCCCTTCCGCCCGGTTGGCGAGCGCCGCGCCCACTGCGGCCGGCAGATTGTAGCCGACGCCGTAGCCGCCCGGCCCGCCGAGGTGGTGATAGTGCTTCTCCATCGGCCACAGCCGCGAGGCCCAATTGCTCATCTGGCGATCAGAGCCCACCATCGACCAGTCGAGGTCCTTGATGTGCGGCCACAGCTCGGCGGTGAGCCGCGCCGTGCTGATCGGCTGGGCGTCCCAACCGATCGCGGCGAGCTGGCGGGTGCGCTCGCGGCCTTCTGTCTTGGCCTTGCGGAAGGCCTCGCCGCGCTTGTCGATCGCCGCCTTGCGATCATTGGGCAGCGCCGATCTCACCGCCTCTATGAGGGCCGGCAAGGTCGCCTCGGCGTCGGCCGGCATGCCGACGTCGACGGGCTGGAAGCGCTGGAAGTCCTGGTAGTTCGATTTGGTCAAGAGCTCGACCGAATTGATGCTGATGAGCTTGGTGCCCGGCTTGACGCGGGACTCCTGCAGGCCGTGGCCGCCATTCTCGCCATTGTCGATGAAGGAGTTCACGGTCGCCCAGTAGTCCGACAGCTCCATCCCGATGACCACGTCGGCCTGCCCGATCGCCGCGGCGGGACGGTGCAGGTGATGGGTGTTGGGGAAATTCATCCGGCTGCCCTGATCGACCACCGGGGCCTGCAACAGCTCGGCCAGCTCGACCAGGAGCTTGATGCCGTTAGGGGTGCGGGCCGCGCGATCGACCACGATCACTGGGCGCTCCGCATTGGCGAGCAGACGCGCGGCCTCGCGCACCGCCCCGCTGTCGCCTTGCGGCGGCGACGATGCCACGTAGCGCGGAACATAGAGCTTCTCGCCGTTCTCGTGGATCGGCTCTTCCTGCAGGCCGCCGTCGAGCGAGAGCGCGACCGGCTCATAAGGCGGCGTCATCGCGATCCGGTAGGCGCGTACGAAGGATTGCGCGAAATGCTCGAGCGAGACCGGCGTGTCGTCCCACTTGGTGTAGTCGCGCACGATCGCGTTGATGTCCTGCGCCGAATGGAAGGTCGGCACGCCCGGCGCGCGGTGCGCCGCGTCCATGTCGTTGCCGCCCAGGATGATCACAGGGACGCGGTCGCACCAGGCGTTGTAGACCGCCATCGTGGCGTGTTGCAGGCCGACGGTTCCGTGCACCAGCGTCATGAGCGGTTTGCCGGAGGCCTTGAAGTAGCCGTGGCACATGGCAACGGCGGACTCCTCGTGCATGCAGGTGAGGAATTCCGGTTTCTTGTTGCCGCCGTAGTTGATCAGCGACTCGTGCAGCCCGCGGAAGCTCGAGGCCGGATTGCACGGCAAGTATTCGATATCGAGCGACTTGATGACGTCGACCATGAAATCGGAACCGGCCGGTTTGTTGCTGCGCGGCAGCTCCGGCGGCGTGCCGACCTCGGCCGCCGCGACCCTGGCTGACGGGCGCAGCGCCGACGGCACGCGCACCGACGCGATCGGGTCCGGCGCGGTCGCCGCAAAGGAGGTTGCCGGGGACGCGCCCTGCGCCGTCACCGCGGCGCCGGCCACCGCCGCGCCTGACAGGAACTTACGTCGGCTGACGCTAGGATCGCGCGGATTGCGTTGTCGTTTCGCCATGAAATCCTCCCTGGTCGCCGCCCGGGCAGCCCTCGGGCGTATGCAAATTTGACGGACCGGCGTGGTCCGGAAATCCCTAGTTAGCATGCCGCGCGCGGCCGCAACACTGTGTTCGGAGACCTCAGGCATGCGCCGTTGCGGGTCCCGGCGGATTCGTGCGACAGGCTGCGCCCTGGATCCTCGAAGGGAGAGCCTCAATGGCCTTGAATATCCGGCGCGTGGTGACGGGCCACGATGCCCAGGGGCGTGCGACCGTGGTGATCGACGAAACCTGCACTCATGTCGAATCGAAGCGCCCGAACCATCAATCCTGCGTGGTCTGGACCACCGATACGGCGCCGGCGGACAATTCCGGGGACTTCGACGGCGCCCGGCGCAAGGTGGCGACCACCTGCCCGGGTGGCACGGTTTTTCGCATCATCGAGTATTCGCCCGGCGTCACGCCGCGCATGCACCGCACGGACTCGATCGACTATGCGGTGGTGCTCTCGGGCGAAATCGATATGCAGCTCGACGACGGAACCGAGGTGCATCTGCGGGCCGGCGACGTCTTGGTGCAGCGCGGTACGATCCATAACTGGATCAACCGCGGGACGGCGCCCTGCGTGATGGCGTTCACGCTGATCGACGCCAAGCCGGTCGAGGTCGGGGGCAAGATGCTGCACGCCACAGGGTGAGTCGAAAAGCCGCACCGCGCCTGATTCAAAATGTCGCGGCGCCGCGGGGCCCGCCTTCAGTGCGTCCAGGGGCTCCGCCGCCCATAGGCGAAGTTGTCCGCATAGGCGATGCCGTGCCGCAGCCGTTCCTTCGGTTCGGACAGCTGGAACGGGATGCCGTGGCGCTCGCAATAGGCGATCGCCTCCTCCTTGGTGTCGAAGCGCAGGCGCAATTGCTGGCGCATGTCGCCCGAGCTGGTCCAGCCCATCAGCGGCTCCACCTCGCGCGGCTCGGCCGGCTCGTAGTCGAGCACCCATTGCTTCGTTTTGGCGGCGCCGGATTGCATGGCGGTCCGGGCCGGCTTGTAGATGCGCGCAACACTCATGGGGTGGCCCGTATGTCCAATCGATCCCTCAACATCCCTGGTCGGAGCAGCAGGATTTGAACCTGCGACCCCCTCGTCCCAAACGAGGTGCGCTACCAGACTGCGCCATGCTCCGTAAGGCCAGGCGAGGCCACTCGATACACGCTTCGGCCATATCCAGCAAGGCAAGCCAGCGAGCGGCGGGCCGGCCGCAACCCGGTTTTGGCGGCCGGCTCAGCGCGCGTTGAGCAGCGGAGAGGCGACCCGGTCGCCTGTCGCAATCCCGAGCTTCTTGGCGGTTCCCGCCACCACCTCGAGCACGGCGCGGACCGGGGCGCCCGACGGAATGATGCGTTCTGACAGGACCTCGGTATTCTCGGCGATCCGCGCGATCCGACCGTCATCGCGGATGAAGATCATGTCGAGCGACACATACGTGTTCTGCATCCACATCGAGACCGGCTGCTCGCGCTTGAAGTCGAACAGCATGCCGCGCCCCTCGGGCAGCTCCTTGCGGAACATCAATCCCTTGGCGCGTTCCTCATCGGTGACCGCGAGCTCGACCGCGAACACGCGCACGCCCGATTTGGTGGCGATCTCGAGCGTCCCCTCCTGGGCGGCCGGGGCGCGAGCGGCCGACAGGATCGGCCAGACCAAAGAGAACAGAGCGAGAAGCAGGAGGGATCGACGGCCCATCGGTACGCTCCAATGCAGAGCACCCCATCCGTTCCGGGATGAGGTGCCAAATATCCGCGGCTATCTATAGAGCCCTGCTCAGTGCGACGCCAGTCCGTGCGGTCCGCCGTCGGGACGGACCTCGGTCGCCATCATGCCCTTGGGGCCTGGACCGAAACGCACCAACACGGTCTGGCCGGGGCGCAGCTCGGTCATTCCGTAACGTCGCAGCGTCTCCATGTGGACGAAAATGTCGGGCGTCCCCTCCCCGCGCGTCAGGAAGCCGAAACCGCGCAGGCGGTTGAACCACTTGACGATCGCGCGCTCGAGCCCGCTGGTCGGCGCGACCGTCACATGAGTGCGGGCCGGCGGC
>DATBBS010000177.1:0-2887 GCA_036270895.1 Xanthobacteraceae bacterium | reverse complement strand
GCGTCGCAGCGCCAGCCACGACAGCCTGCCGCGGTCCGCCAATGACGCGCGCGCCATAAACGAGAAGCCCCTTTGGTGCACGGGCGTCCCGGCCCGCCGCGCTTGAGCGTGTTCCGGCAGACGCCCGAGGTTCGTTAATTGGCTCATTTTCTACGGCGAAGCGATGTCCCGGAATTTCGGGACGGGCTCGCCCGAAAAGGCTCTCACGACACCATACCCGAGTGTGACAAGAGGGCAACCGCGCGCCGTCGCCGCGGTTAAATCCGTTCCAGCCGGACCGCGTAGAAGCCGTCAAGCCCCGCCATGCGGGGATCGGGATCGGGCCACCCGCTGGGCAGGGTGCGAAGCTCCCCGCGGGGCGTGATGAACTCACTCAGGCCGCTGATTTCGCTTGGAGAAACTGGATTTAGCCGGAGCTCCGGGTGGTCCTCCAGGATGCCCGCCACGGCGTGCTCGCCTTCCTCCGGCTCGAGCGAGCAGGTGCAGAACACGATGGTGCCGCCCGGCCGGGTGAGCACGATCGCGCGCTCGACCAGCCGGCGCTGCAGCGCCACCAGCCCGGTGAGGTCTCCGGGCCGCTTGAGCCAGGGGATGTCGGGGTGCCGGCGGATGGTACCGGTCGACGAGCAGGGGGCATCGACCAGCACGGCGTCGAACGGTCCGCCGGTCCACGCGGCAGCGTCGGCCGCGACGGTCTCGGCCGTGAGGTCGAGCCGCCGCAGGTTCTCCTTGAGGCGGCCGAGACGCGGCTCGGAGCGGTCGAGCGCGGTGACGCGCCCGCCTGCCAGGGCGAGCTGCAGGGTCTTGCCGCCCGGCGCCGCGCACAAATCGGCGACCTCAAGCCCGCGGACGTCGCCCAACAAACGGGCCGGCAGCGCGGCGGCCGCGTCCTGCACCCACCAGGCGCCCTCGGCGAAACCGGGCATCAAGGGCACCGGTCCGTGCGGCACCATGCGCACCGTCCCGGTCGGCAGCACGCTGCCGTGCAGCTTGGCGGCCCATTCGGCCGCGTCGCCCCTGACCGTGAGATCGAGCGCGGGCTCATGCGAATTGGCGAGCGCGATCGCGCGCGCGGTGTCGCCCCCATAGGCGGCGATCCAGCGCTGCATCAGCCATTCCGGCGTATCGAGCGCGATCGGGTCGAGCGCGGCGAGCCGCGCCTTGCCTTCGCGGGCGATCCGCCGCAGCACGGCGTTGACCAGTCCGGCATGACGATTGGCGCGGCGGTCCGCCTGCACCAGCCGCACCGACAGATCGACCGCCGCGTGGTCGGGCACGTCGAGCAGCAGGATTTGCGCCGCGCCGACCAGAAGCGCGATCTCGGTGCGCGGCGCGTCCGTCAGGCCGCGATCGAGAAAGCCCGCCACCACATGGCGCAGCGAGCCGAGCCGGCGCAGCACGGTCGCCACGATACGGCGCACCAGCGCGCGGTCGCGGTCCTCCAGATGGGCGAGCCCCACATGCGCGCCCTTGCCGTCGAGCTGCTCGTCGAGCGGCCGCGCGCGCCGCAGCACGCCGTCCAGGATGTCGGCGGCGACGCGCCGCGCCGCAAATCCGGGCGTGTCGACCAAAGGTGCTTGCGGCGAGGGGTTCATCATATTGTCGATACTCCATACACGCGGGCCGCCCTGCCTGCACCAATTTCCGGTCCCGGCTTCTTGGCCCATCCGCGCGACTGGACTCGCGCGACCGGACAGCGGAGAAATGGGGTGCCAAAGTGGCGCCAGACGAAAACTGATTCGACGCAACCGTGACGGCTCAATGGCACGCCGGTCGCCGGAGAAGCTACGCAGCCATGATGCCAGTACGGTTCCATGCGGCCACAACGGGGGGGCCTGCCGATCGGAGCGGCCTCGGCGGAGCGCGTCGCGTGGTAACCCGCTTGGCGGTGGTCCTCGCCGCCCTCGGGCTCGGCGGGTGCCTGGATGTTTCGGCCGAGACGCCGGGGCCGCCCAAAAAGGACGACAGCATCCAGGTCACGGCGGACCAGTTGCGGCAGCTCGGCGTCGTGAAAGTGGAGATGCGTCTGTTCCGTCTCGAAAAATCGGCGGTCGGTCAGATCGCCTACAATGAGGACGCCAGCACGCCCGTGTTGACGCCATTCTCTGGTCGCGTGATCCGGCTGTTGGCCAAGATCGGCGACAAGGTCGCGCGCGGCGCCCCGCTCTTGGAGATCGACAGCCCGGAGATCGTGCAGCCGCAGAATGATTTCCTTGCCGCCGCCGCCACGCTGAACAAGGCCCGCTCGCAGCTCGATCTGGCGAAGATCGTCGAGCGGCGCCACGGCGGTCTCTACAAGGACGAGGCGGGGGCGCTGAAGGACTGGCAGCAGGCGCAGGCCCAGCTCGTCGGGGCGCAGAACGATCTGCACATGGCGGAATCCGCGCTCGACGCCGGCCGCAGCCGGTTGCGCATCCTCGGCCTGACGGACGGCGAAATCGCCGAGTTGCAGGAGAAAGGAAAGATCAGGCGGTCGATCCCGATCTACAGCCCGATCGACGGCACCGTCGTGGCCCGCAAGGTCGGGCCCGGCCAGTTCGTGCGCAACGATCAAGGCGAGCAGCTTTTCGTCATCGCCGATCTCTCCACCATGTGGCTGAAAGCGCTCGTGCCCGAGATCGACATCCCGTTCATCAAGATCGGCCAGGACGTCGAGGTCAAGGTGCTGGCGGTGCCGCAGCGCGTCTTCAGGGCGCGCATCACCCATGTGGGTGAGCCGTTCGACGCGCCGACGCGGCGCATGATCGTGCGCTCGGAACTTGCCAATCCGGACGGCGCGCTCAAGGCCGAGATGTTCGCCAGCTTCAAGATCGCGATCGGGGCGAGCGTGCCGGCGCCGGCCGTTCCGATGGACGCGGTGATCCGCGAAGGCGATCTCGCCGCCGTA
>DATBBS010000176.1:0-2839 GCA_036270895.1 Xanthobacteraceae bacterium | reverse complement strand
CCTTCGCCCTGGCGTTCGGCGCCGACCAGGCTGGCGAGCGTCGCATAAGTGGCGAACAGCGCCCCGAACACATCGGCGGTCTGGATGCCCGGGCGGGTCGGCATCTTGTCCGGCTCGCCGGTGACAGAAAGCGCGCCCGAGAAGGCCTCGATGATCAGGTTGACGCCGGCGCGCCGGCGATAGGGTCCGGTCTGCCCGAACCCCGACACAGAGGTGTAGACGATCTTCGGATTGATCGCCTTCACGTCGGCGGAGCCCAGCCCCATCTTTTCCAGCGCGCCCGGCCGGTAGGCTTCCAGGAAAACGTCGGACTTGGCGGCGAGCCTGAGCAGAATCTCGCGCGCCGCCGGCTGCTTGAGATCGAGCACCAGGCTGCGCTTGTTGCGGTTGAGTGCGACGAAGCTCACGCTCTCGCCTTCGCGTTGCGGCGGCATGGCGCGCCCCATGTCGCCCTTGGGCGGCTCGATCTTGACCACGTCGGCGCCCATGTCGGCGAGGAGCGTCCCGCACAGCGGCCCGGCGATGAAATTGGCGAGCTCGATGACCCGGATCCCGGCGAGCGGCTGCGGCATGTGGCTGACTTTCCCGATGCGGTGGTTATTTTATCTTGAGACCGGCCTTGTCGACGATCTCCCTGTACATCGGAACCTCGTGGGCGATGCGCGCGCGGAAGACCGCGGGCGACTCCGCCACCACGGGCATCCCGGCCTTGGCGTACTTGTCCTGGATCTCCTCCCGCCGGAGGATCGCGGTGAGCTCCTTCACGATCCGGCCGATGATCGGCTGCGGCGTTCCGGCCGGTGCATAGATTCCATAAAAGGTGTCGGACACCGCGTCGTGGATGCCGAGCTCCTCGAGCGTCGGCACATTCGGCAGGGCGGGCCAGCGCTTGAGCGCCGTGACGGCGAGCGGACGCACCTTGCCGTCCTCGATCAGCGCGCTGACTGAGCCGATATTGGCGGTGTACATGTCGACCTGGCCGCCGAGCACCGCCGTGGTGGCGGGGCCGGCGCCGGCGAACGGGATATGCTCCATCGTGATGCCGGTGCGCAGCTTGATGACCTCGCCCGCCAGATAGGGCGTCGTTCCGGCGCCGGGGCTCGTCCAGTTGAGCTTTCCGGGATTGGCCTTCGCCTTGGCGATCAGCTCGGGCAGGGACTTGATCTCGGATTGCGCCGGCACCGTGATGACGTTGGGCGATGCGCCGAGCGCCATGATGGGCTCGAAATCCTTGAAAGGATCATAGGCCGCCTGGGCATACAGGCTGGGATTGACCACGAAAGCGCTGGAGCAGACCAGCAGCGTGTAGCCGTCCGGAGCCGAGCGCATCGCCGCCGTGATGCCGATATTCCCGCCCGCGCCCCCGCGATTCTCGATGATGACGTTCCCGCCCAGCGCATCGCCGAGCGGCGTGCCGATCAGACGCGCCGCGATGTCGGCCCCGCCGCCCGCCGGAAAACAGACGATGATGGTGATCGGGCGGTCGGGGTATTCGGCGCGGGCGGCGCCGAACGGCGTTGCGCTCAGGACGGCGAAAGCCGCCAGCAGCAGGCGTTGGATGAGTATGCGGACCCGCGCGCGCCACGCCATGCTTTCCTCCTGAAGATCCCGTCTGTTTTTTTCGGATTATGGCAGCCATTTGGGCGGCCGTCATACACCCGCCGGCGCATGGTTCTAGCATGAGCCAATGCGTCACGGGCGCTTTGCTGCGCCAGGGTGGCATGCTTCAATCGACAAAAAGCCGCGCCCGGCCGGGCGGGTACGAACGAAACGTGAGGGGAGCGCGATGCCGAGGACAGGGTTTCGAATTGCGCAACAGATGCGTGCCGTCGCGGCGTTATGCGTGGCCGTCTCGGTGCTGGCCGGCGAGCCGGCGCGGGCCGAATGGCCGGATCGTCCCATCACCATCATCGTCCATTTCGCGCCGGGCGGGGCGAACGACCTGCTCGGCCGGATGATCGCTGCCGAGCTTGCGCCCGCGCTCGGGCAGGGCGTGGTGGTCGAGAACCGGCCGGGCGCGAACGGCAATATCGGTCTGACGGCGGCCGCGCGCGCCGCGCCCGACGGCTATACGCTGGTGGTGGCGTCCGGCGTGGTGCTGGTCAATCCGAGCGTCGGCAAGGTCGCGTATGATCCGATCAAGGATTTCGCCCCGATCGCCTATCTGGGCTATTCGCCCAACATGCTGCTGACGCGTCCGGACTCCGGCATCAGCACCGTGCAGGATCTGATCGCCAAGGCCAGGGCCAATCCGGGCAAGATCAATTTCTCCAGCCCGGGGGTGGGCAGCGTGTCGCAGCTCGCCGTCGAGCTCCTGAAGCTGCGCGCCCATGTCGAGCTCGTGCACGTGCCTTATTCGGGAGCCGCTCCCGCCGCGCAGGCCGCCGCCGCCGGCACGGTCGAGATCGCGTCGGTCGCGGTCGCCGGCATGATGGGGCCGGTCCAAGGCGGGGCGCTGCGCGCGATCGCGCAGACCGGCGGCGAGGAATGGTCCGAGCTGCCAGGCGTTCCGACGATGGCGCAGTCGGGCGTCCCCGACGCGGTGGTGGAGACGACGCAGATGCTGCTCGCCCCGGCCGGCACGCCGCAGCCGATCATCGACCGCCTCGCCAAGGAAGTGCTGGCGATCATGAACAAGCCGGATGTGCGCGACAAGATGCTCAAGGCGAGCTTCGCGGTGCGCCCGGAGGGCCCGCAGGCGCTGGCGGCGCGCATCGCGCGCGAGGTGCCGATGTGGAAGGACCTCGTCGACAAGGCCGGCATCAAGATCAACTGAGCGCGAATTTTTTCCCCGCACGGAGACCCGCATGCCGCACCTCGCGACCGACGACGGGATCAA
>DATBBS010000175.1:0-4894 GCA_036270895.1 Xanthobacteraceae bacterium | reverse complement strand
GGCGACGTGTCGACGTCGAGCACGCCCGAGGGCGGCATGGCGGCCTGGAACGAAGGCTGCGCCACCAGCGGCAGCACCGCCGGAGCGGGGAGCGCCTCCACGGACACCGGCGGCGGGGGTACCTGAAGCACCGCGGCGCGTTTCAGTGGGGCGCTGGTCTGAATGGCGCGGGTCACTGCGGCACTGATCGCCGCCATGCTGGTCGGCGCCGGACTGGTTGGCGCCGCAGCGGTCGGCGCCGCGCTCGTTGGCACCGCGCTCGTGGGCGCCGCGACCACGACCGGCGCGCTTCGCTCGGCCAGGACGGGCGCGTTTGCGGGCGCAACATCCGCGAATTCCAGGTAGCTCGCCGCAAATCGCAGCCCGACCACGATCAGCACGGCCACGCTGATTCCGACTAAAACCGTTTTCAGCCGTTGCGAGAGCTTGCCGTTGAGCGCGTCGGTTTCGGCCGCGGCCTCGCGTTGCGCGGTCTGCGCCACCTGGGCGGCGCGACGGGCAGCCTGCAGATAACCGGATTTGGTCTCGGGCTCGGCAGCCGCGGCCTTGGCGGCACGCAGCGGCGCTTCCGATGCGGCGATACGGTCAGCCGCGCTGGCGCTCGCACCCACGATCACCGCACCACTCCCGGCCGGGCGCACGCGCGGCGGCCCGGAGCCGGGCTCGAGCGGATGATCGTGCGGAAGGCTCGCATCGATCACCGGCTGCGCGCCGATCGCGCGACCCGCGACCGGCGCGGAGCGTGGCGGCGATGCGGCGGCCGGCGGCGGCGCCGGCACGGCCGGCCGCGGCAACGCGGGCTGCACGGCCGGCGACACCGAGGGCTGCACGGCCGGCGGCACCGAGGGTGCGTCGCCGCGCTGATCGGGGCGGATGGCGGTCCCGATGGTGGCGCGACGGTCGACCACGGCCTCGACCGCGCCGTGCACGACCTCGGGCGAATCCTGGCTGCGCGGCGCGACCGGCGCCTGGGCTTGCTTCAACGCGGCCATCTCGGGACCGGGCGTCTCCAGCGGAACGACGGGCGGCGGCTCGGCGCGCGCCGGACGCGATGCGGGCGGCGTGGCGCGCAGCCCTTCGAGGTGCTTCAGCAGCTCGCCCATGCCGCGCTCGATCGCCGGAAGATGGCCGAGCCGGCCCTCCGAGGCGTCGAGCTTTTCCATCAGCCGGGCGATGCGCTCCTCGAGGCCGCCGAGCGCCAGCTGATCGCCGCGCGACAATTGTCCGCCGGGCGCCTGCATGCGCTCGAGCTTGTCGTTGAGCGACTTGACCAGATGATCGAGGTCGGGCGGCACGTCGCGCGTGTTCTGGGTGCGGACCGCCTCGATGGCGTCGGCGATCGTCGCGATCCGCATCTCCAGCGTCTTGAAAACATCCGGACTGCCGGACGCCGGCACGCCATGGTCGATCTTGTCGCCGAGGGCGCGCACCTCGCGCGCGAGCGCCGCCAGCGCGTCGCCGGACGCGACCTGGCCCACGATGCCGCGCAGGGAAGCGATCGCGGCCTCCAGCTGCTCCAGGCCGGCCGGGTCGCGCGCCGCAATCGAGTCGATCTTGCCCGACAGCGTCTTCACCGCCTGGCCGAAGCCGACCAGGCTTTCGGCCGGCGCGAGACCCCGCAAGGCGTCGCGCACTTCCTGCAATCCCTGCTCGAGGCCGGCGAGCGTCGGCGCGTCGGCGCCAGCCTGGCGGCCGGCATCGAGCCGGGCGCCGAGCGCGCGCACCTGCGTTTCGAGCGCCTCGACGGCGCGGCGTGGCATCGCCTCGGACAGCGAGCGGCCGATATCGGCCAGATCCTTGCGCAGCGCCTCGATCGCATCGTCGACGCGGGACGGCGCCGGAGAGCCGGACGGCCGCCACAAGGCGCCCGATGGCGGCGCCGCGAATTCGCCGTCGAGCGCGCGCTGCCGCGCCGCGATCTGCGCCACCACCTGGTCCACCCCATCGGCCTCGCGGCCCACGGAGGCGGCGGCGGCGGTGGCGGCCTCGCTGGCGGCTTCGCCACCCACATAGGCGCCGCGCAGGCGCTCCTGGCTCAGGCTGGCGAGCGCACGGTCGACGCTGTTGACCCGCTGCTCGAGCGTGCGCGAAGCGGTGCGGCCCTCGGCGATGACCTGGTCGAGCCGGCCATTGAGTTGCAGGATCGCGTCGGCGATCCGGCGCGAGGTGTCGTCGGCGGCCCGTGGCGGACCGAAGTGATTTTGCGCCAGCAGATCGAGCTGGCGCCGCAGGCCGTCCAGCCGTTCGTTGATCCCGGCCAGATCCTCGCCGTGATCGCCGCGCGCATCGGACTCCTCGGACGAGAAGCCGACGCCTTCATCGGCGCCCTGCTCGAGGATGACGGAGTTGAGCCATTGGCCGACCGAGACGCCCGACCGGCGGGCGGCCTCACGCGCCGTGTACCGTGCCTCCGGGTCGATGCCCTTCACGTGCCACGGCGCCGATCTCATTCTTCCACCCGCATTCCCGTGTCGCGGACAAGGCGGAACGGATCCCGAGCATCGGGGGCCGATATCCGTCGACAGGCCATGAAGGCGCGCCAACCGGCTGTCCTGGCCCCGACTTTTTCCGATTTGCGGTAAATATGGGGTTAAGATACCGCCGCGCCGGGCCTCTCCGGCCCCGATCGGTACCCCGCTATGGGCGAGCCGCCCTGGGAGGCACGCAACGCCTTGGAGGCCGGGGGGCGCGGCGCCACGCCATCGTCGGCGCGCCGCAATCGGCCTTTAATCTGGCTATAAGCCGCATGCGCCATGCTGATGCGGTTCGCGGGCGGGGAGCACCGCGAATATCCGCGTTGCGTCCGCCCTGATGTCCCAGGCGCTCCATCCATTCTGGCAGTCGAGGAAAACAGGCCATGCCGGTCTACAAGGCCCCTGTCGATGACGTCGTGTTTCTGCTGAACGACGTCTTCCATATCGAGCGCTATGCCAACCTGCCCGGCTTCGCCGACGCCTCGCCCGACCTGATCGAGGCCATCCTGGGCGAAGCAGCCAAGCTTTGCGAGGACGCGCTGACGCCGCTCAACCGGGTCGGCGACACGCAAGGCTGCAAGCGCCATCCCGACGGGCGCGTCACCACCCCGGACGGCTTCAAGGAAGCCTTCGGGCAGATCGTGGCGGGCGGCTGGATCGGCATCTCGGTGCCGACCGAACACGGCGGCCAGGGCCTGCCGAGCGTGCTGACCCAGATCGTCAACGAATTCCTCGGCTCCGCCAACATGGCGTTCGCCATGTATCCGGGACTGACCCAGGGCGCGATCGCGGCGCTCATCGTCCATGCGACGCCGGAGCAGCAGGCGATCTACCTGCCTAAGATGGTGACCGGCGAATGGACCGGCACCATGAATCTGACCGAGCCGCAATGCGGCACCGATCTCGGCCTGATCCGGACCAAGGCCGTCAAGCAGCCCGACGGCAGCTACCGGATCACCGGCACCAAGATCTTCATCTCGGCCGGCGAGCACGATCTCGCCCCCAACATCGTGCATCTCGTGCTCGCGCGCATCGAAGGCGCGCCCGCCGGCACCAAGGGCCTGTCGCTGTTCGTGGTGCCGAAATTCGTGCCCAACGCGGACGGCGCGCTCGGCGGCCCCAATGGGGTCACCTGCGGCTCCATCGAAGAGAAAATGGGCATTCACGGCAACTCGACCTGCGTCATGAATTACGACAACGCGGCCGGCTGGCTGGTGGCGAGCGAAAACGAAGGCCTGCGCGCCATGTTCACGATGATGAACGAGGCGCGGCTCGGGGTCGGGGTGCAGGGCCTGGCGCTGTCGGAGGTCGCGTATCAGAACGCGGTCGTCTATGCCAAGGAACGCCTGCAGGGCCGCGCCATCACCGGCGCGAAGTTCAAGGACAAGCCGGCCGATCCGATCATCGTGCATCCGGACGTGCGCCGCGCCCTGATGACCATGCGCGCCTTCAACGAGGCGGCGCGCGCGCTGGTGCTGTGGACCGCGCTCAAGGGCGACGTCGCGCACCGCTCCAGCGACGCCAAGGAACGCCAAGCCGCCGATGACCACATGGGGTTGCTCACGCCGGTACTCAAAGGGGTGCTGACCGACCAGGGCTTCGCCAATACGGTGGCGGCGCAGCAGATTTTCGGCGGCCACGGCTACATCAAGGAAACCGGCATGGAGCAGTTCGTGCGCGATGCCCGCATTCCGATGATCTATGAGGGCGCCAACGGCATCCAGGCGCTCGACCTGGTGGGACGCAAGCTCGCCAAGGACGGCGGACGCGCCATCACGGCCTTCTTCGCCGAGACGCAGGGCTACCTGAAGGAGCATGCGGACGACGCGGCGCTCAAACCCTATCTCGCGCCGCTCGGCCAGGCGCTCGGGCACCTGCAGCAGGCCACCATGTGGTTCGCCCAGAATGCCCTCGCCAAGCCCGACAATGCGGGCGCCGGCGCGACCGACTACATGCATCTCTTCGGCCTGGTGGCGCTCGGCTACATGTGGGCCCGCATGGCGCAGGCCGCGCAGCAGAAGCTCGCCGCCGGCGCCGGCGGGGCCGCCGATCGCCTGAACGCCAAGCTGGTGACCGGCCGCTTCTTCGTCGAGCGCCTGCTGCCGGAGACCGGTGCGCATCTCGCCCGCATCCAGGCGGGCGCCGCCAGCACGATGGAATTGCCGGCGGAGGCGTTCTAGGGCGTGTTGCAATCAGATAGACTCTGACCACGCTCTGGATTCGATATTTGGTCGCATTTTCTGCGGCGAACCGGTGGCGACTTCGCCGGAAAATGCTCGAGGCTCCCGCATGGTCGATTTCTCCCATCTGCCGATCGGACGCGAAGGCACCGCCGCGCTCGTCGTCGACGACTCCCATACCGCTCCCCGCGTCGGGAGCGGACGGGTGCGCGTGCTCGCCACCCCGGTGATGATCAACCT
>DATBBS010000174.1:0-6045 GCA_036270895.1 Xanthobacteraceae bacterium | reverse complement strand
CCGTGCGCGAACATCAGCGCCGCGTCCTGCTTCATGTTGGCGTGCAGGTGGTCGCGGTAGATGTCGCCCTGCAGCTCGTCCGGCGTGAGCATCATCATCACGTCGGCCCATTTGGCGGCCTCGGCCACCTCCATGACCTTGAGCTTCTCGTTTTCGGCCTTCTTGACGCCCTGCGAGCCCTTGCGCAGCGCCACCGCGACCTCCTTGACGCCGGAATCGCGCAGATTGAGCGCGTGGGCGTGGCCCTGGCTGCCATAGCCGATGATGGCGACCTTCTTGCCCTTGATCAGGTTCAGGTCGGCGTCGCGATCGTAATAAACACGCATGATTCTGGTTCCTCACTCGGGCCGGATGTCCCGCCCATTACGCCCCGCCCGGCTGCCCGGGCCTGCAAAATTCCGTGTGCTTCTAAGCGGCTTGGCGCGCGGCGACAAGTGCCGCGACCAAAACCTTAACGCGGGTCCATGCCCTCCGGTCCCCGCCCGATCGCCACCACGCCGGTGCGCGACACCTCGACCAGGCCGAGCGGCAGCATCAGGGTGACGAACTGGTCGATCTTGTCCGTGGCGCCGGTGATCTCGAACACGAAGCTCTCGGTGCTGGCGTCGATGACGCGGGCCCGGAACGCATCGGCGAGGCGCAGCGCTTCGACCCGATGCTCGCCCTGGCCGCGCACCTTGACCATGGCGAGCTCGCGCTCGATCGAGGGCCCGGCCACCGTCATGTCGACCACGCGGTGGACCGGCACCAGCCGGTCGAGCTGGTTCTTGATCTGCTCGATCACCATGGGGGTGCCGGTGGTGACGATGGTGATGCGCGAGAGATGCTTCTGGTGCTCGGTCTCCGACACGGTCAGGCTTTCGATATTGTAGCCGCGGCCGGAGAACAGCCCGATGACGCGCGCGAGCACGCCCGGCTCGTTGTCGACGATGACCGAGAGGGTATGCCGCTCCACGTTCTGCAGGACGGGCGCGGCGGGGTAATGCGTGGTGCTGCTCACTGAAAATTCCTTATGAACACGTTCTGCCAAATGACCGACCGCTAGACCATCATCTTGCCTTCCTCGGTGACGGCGTCCTCCATCTTCTCGGCGGCGTCGCCGAGGATCATCTCGTTGTGGGCGCGGCCGGACGGGATCATCGGGAAGCAGTTCTCGTTCTGATCGACCACGCAATCGAAGATGACCGGCTTGTCCACGTCGATCATCTGGCGGATCGCATTATCAAGGTCGCCAGGCTTGTCGCAGCGGATGCCGACCGCGTGATAGGCCTCGGCCAGCTTGACGAAATCCGGCAGCGCCGCGGTGTAGCTTTCGGAATAACGCCCGCCATGCAGCAGCTCCTGCCACTGGCGCACCATCCCCATGTATTGATTGTTGAGGATGAAGATCTTGATCGGCAGGCGGTGCTGCACCGCCGTCGACATTTCCTGCATGGTCATCAGCACCGAGGCCTCGCCCGCGATGTCGATGACGAGCGATTTCGGATGGGCGAGCTGGACGCCGACCGCGGCCGGCAGCCCATAGCCCATGGTGCCGAGTCCGCCCGAGGTCATCCAGCGGTTCGGCTCCTCGAAACGAAAGAACTGGGCCGCCCACATCTGGTGCTGGCCGACTTCCGTCGTGATGTAGACGTCGCGGCCCTTGGTGAGCTCGTAGAGCCGCTGGATGGCGTATTGCGGCTTGATGATGTCGTTCGAGCCCTTGTAGGCGAGGCTGTTGCGCGCGCGCCACTTGCCGATCTGCTTCCACCACGCCGCCAGCGCCGCCTTGTCGGGCGCGACCGAGGTGCCGCGCCAGAGCCGCAGCATCTCCTCGATCACATGGGCGCAATCGCCGACGATGCCGATATCGGCCTTGACGTTCTTGTTGATCGACGACGGATCGATGTCGACATGGATCTTCTTCGAGCCCGGCGAGAAGGCGTCGAGGCGGCCGGTGATGCGGTCGTCGAAGCGCGCGCCGATGCAGATCATCACGTCGCAGTCGTGCATCGCCAGGTTGGCCTCGTAGGTCCCATGCATGCCGAGCATGCCGAGCCATTGCGGATCGGACGCCTGATAGGCGCCGAGCCCGAGCAAGGTCGAGGTGATCGGGAAGCCCGAGAGCTTCACCAGCTCGCGCAGCAGGCGGCTCGCCCCCGGTCCGGAATTGATCACGCCGCCGCCGGTGTAGAACAGGGGACGCTTGGCGTGCCGCATCATCTCGACCGCCGCCCTGATCTTGTCGCTGTCGCCCTTGAGCTTGGGTTGATAGCCCTTGTGCGGGAAGGAATTCGGCTTGAAATAGTCGCCCTTGGCGAACTGGATGTCCTTCGGGATGTCGACCACCACCGGACCGGGGCGGCCGCTCGACGCGACGTAGAAAGCCTCGTGCAGCACGCTCGGCAGGTCGGCGATATTCTTGACCAGATAATTGTGCTTGGTGCAGGGCCGCGTGATGCCGACGGTGTCGCATTCCTGGAACGCGTCATTGCCGATCAGATGGGTCGGCACCTGCCCGGTGATGCAGACCACGGGAATTGAATCCATCAGCGCGTCGGCGAGACCCGTCACCGCATTGGTGGCGCCCGGCCCGGACGTGACCAGCACGCAGCCGACCTTGCCGGTCGAGCGCGCATAGCCCTCGGCGGCATGGACCGCGCCCTGCTCGTGGCGCACCAGGATGTGGCGGACCTTATCCTGCTGAAAAAGCGCGTCGTAGATCGGCAGGACCGCCCCGCCCGGATAGCCGAAAATATGCTCGGCCCCTTGGTCGGCGAGCGCCTGGATCACCATTTCGGCGCCGGTCATCTCTGTCATTGGCTCACTCCACTCGTCTCAGCTGGTCTCTAAAGTTTGGAGCATGATCTTTTCCGAAAACCGGTACCGACTTTTCGGGATCATGCTCTGGGCGGTCGGGGAATCAAAAAGGGGCCCGAAAGCCCCTGTGCGCGCATCGCCACAATCGCGGGCGGGTCAACCGCCCCCGGCGATGCGCTTTCTTACTACGGTAATTAAATTGCGCATGAACCTGCTCTTTCGGCCCGAAAGTTGCGCGAACCTAGCGATGGTGCGCCGCGGCGTCAAGGGAAAAAGCGGCTCGGAATTGCGGATTGTTGCCCGGGATTTGCGCATTGTTGCCCGGCCGGGCAGTTTTCAGGCGGCGTGTGAGGATCGGCCGGTATCATCATATAGGATCAGGGTAATCGGCTCCAGCACCCCAAGCGCGTACGAGTTCGTCGAACGCGGCCTCGGGCGCCAGGGCGGGCCAGTCCCCGAGCTGATGCCGGAACCAGGTGAACTGGCGCTTGGCGTAATGGCGGGTGTCCTGCCTCGCCTTGTCGGCCGCCGCGTCGAGCGGGATCTCGCCCGCCAGATGACGGATCAGCCAGGGAACGCCATGCGCCTTCATGGCCGGCAGCAGCGGATCGAGCTGGCGAGCCGCCAATCGGCGAACCTCCTCGAGCGCGCCGGCCGCGAGCATCGTCGCGAAGCGGGCGTCGATGCGGCCGTAGAGCGCGGCGCGATCGGGCGCGATGAAGATGCGCACCGCCCGCGCGGTGTCGATCAATGCGGGCAGGCCCTCCTGCTGCCAGTCGGTCAGCGAGCGGCCGGTCGCCGCGATGACCTCGAGCGCGCGGGCGACGCGCGTGCGATCATTGGGGTTGAGCCGCGCGGCGGAAAGCGGGTCGCGGCGTTGCAGCTCGGCATGAAGCGCGACCGCCCCGTTTTGCGCGAGCCGCGCGCGCACGCCGGCGCGGATGTCGGCAGGGATCGGCGGCACGGCCGCCAGCCCGGCGGTGAGCGCCTTGAAATAGAGTCCGGTGCCTCCGACGAAAATTGCCACCTTGTGGTTGCGCCGGACCTCGGCCAGCGCCCGGCCGGCGTCCGCCACATATTGCCCGACCGAGTAATTGACCGCCGCGTCCACGTGGCCGTAGAGCAGATGCGGCACGCGCGCCTGCTCGGCCGCGGTGGGACGCGCCGTGATGACGGCGAGGTCGCCATAGACCTGCATCGAGTCGGCGTTGATGACGGCGCCGCCGATCCGCTCGGCGAGCCGCAACGCCAGCGCGGATTTGCCGCTCGCCGTCGGCCCCGCGATGAGAACCGCCGGCGGCGCGCCGGCGCTGTCTTGCGCGTCACTCATGTCCCCATCCCGACCATCGCGTCGCATATTGGGTCGCATTTTCCGCGACGAAGCGGTATCCATCCCGGCTCTTGACCGGACATGCGCCGGACCAACGCTCATGCGCCACGCGGAGAGACATCTTGACGCTCATCGAACCCTTTCGCGCCCTGCGTCCCGCGCCGGGACGGGCGGCCGACGTCCTGGCACCACCCTATGACGTGCTCTCCAGCGCCGAGGCGCGCGAACGCGCCAAAGGAAAGCCGTGGAGCTTCCTCCATATCTCCAAGCCCGAGATCGACCTCGCGGCGGGTGTCGACCCCTATGACCGCACCGTCTACGCCAAGGCGGCGGACAATCTCACCCGCATGATCGCGGCCGGGGTCCTGACCCGCGACGCGGCGCCCTGCTACTATGTCTACCGCCTGACCTGGCGCGACCGCCGGCAGACCGGCCTCGCCGCCGCCGCTTCGATCGCCGATTACGCGAGCAACCGTATCCGCAAGCATGAGCTGACGACACCCGTCAAGGAAGACGACCGCGTGCGCCAGATCGAGGCGGTCAACGCCCAGACCGGGCCGGTGATGGTCGCCTACCCGCCCGCCCCGCATATCGACGACCTGCTGGCGCGCGCCGCGGCCGGCCGCCCCGATGTCGACGTCACGGCCGACGACGGCGTGCGCCACCAGCTCTGGGTCGTCGAGGATCCGGAGACCATCGCCGCGCTGACGCGCGCGGTCGACGCCTTGCCGCAAATCTATATCGCCGATGGCCATCATCGTTCGGCCGCCGCCGCCCGCGTCGCCCAGGCCCGCGGTCCCGGCGCGGCCAGTCAGTTTCTTGCCGTGCTGTTTCCGCATCACGAGATGACCATCCTGGACTACAACCGCGTCATTCGCGATCTCAACGGCCGCACCGCCGATGAGCTGCTGGCCGAGCTGCGCAAATCCTTCGCGGTCGCGCCGTCGGATCAGCCGGTGCGCCCAGCCGCCGCGTCCGAATTCGGGATGGTTCTGGCGGGCCGCTGGTACCGCCTGAAGCTGCGCGCCGATCTGGTGCCCACCGAGGATCCGATCGGGCGGCTGCCGATCACGCTGCTCGCCCGCCACGTGATCGAACCGCTGTTCGGCATCAGCGATCCGCGCACCGACAAGCGCATCGATTTCGTCGGCGGCGGCCGCGGCCTCGCCGAGCTCGAGCGCCGCGTCGCGTCGGGCGAGATGGCGGTCGCCTTCGCGCTCCATCCCACTCAGATGGTCGACCTGATGGCGGTGGCGGACGCGGGCGGCATCATGCCGCCCAAGTCGACATGGTTCGAGCCGAAGCTCGCCGACGGCATGGTCAATCACGTGCTGGATTGAGACTACCGCGTCATTGCCCGCGAAAGCGGGCAATCCAGTACACTCAAGCGCTGGGATTAAGCAGGAAAAGGTCGCGTGCCGTCGTCTGCCTTCGCATCGTGGAGCCCCGGGAATACTGGATGCCCGCTTTCGCGGGCATGACGCAGTAGGACTAACCCACCCGCTCCGCTACTGCAGGCTCAGCGCGATGAAGCGCAACTCGCCGTCCGCGTTGGCAACGAGCAGCAGGGCGGACTTGCGGCCTTCCTTCTTGAGCTGATCGATCCGCTTCTGCAGATCGGCCGCGGTCGCGACCGCTTCCTGCGCAACCTCGACCACGACATCGCCCGCGTTCAGCCGTTTCTCGGATGCGGGCGAGTTCGCGTCGACGCCGGTGATGACGACGCCCTTCACGCTGTCCTTGATCTTGAAGCGCTTGCGCAGGTCGTCATTCATGTTCGCCAGGTTGAGACCGAGCGTCTTTTGCACGACGGTCTTCTCTTCCGGCGCGGCGTCCTTCTTGGGGCTGGCGGCGGCGAGCTTCTCGCCGTCCTCGAGCCGCCCGAGCATGACCTTCTTGGTCTCTTCCTTGCCCTT
>DATBBS010000173.1:0-3516 GCA_036270895.1 Xanthobacteraceae bacterium | reverse complement strand
CCGCGCTCGTCAGGGTGATCGGCAAGCCGATCGACTTCTTCGCGAAGATCCCGCCCAATTCCGGTCTGCACTTCGTTCCGATTCCGTTTTCCAAGACTTTTTCGGACTACTACACGGTCGGCGAGCTGACCCGGCAGGAGTATCCGACGCTCGTTCCGGAAGGCGGCCGGGTCGACACCATCGCGGTGCCGGCCGTTCTGGCGGTGTTCAACTGGCCGAAGAACACCGACCGTTACCGGCGCGTTCAGAGATTCGTCGAAGCGCTCTTCACCAAATGGGACAAGTTCGGCCAGCCGCCGCGCCATCCCAAGTGGCGCGACGTCAATCTTGCGGCCACCGTCCCGGGTTGGACGCGCTGGAGCCCCGCGCAGGACATGCTTGCGCGTCTTCAGCCCGCCACGACCGCCGCGAATGCGCAGGCCGGAGGCAGCGACTTCGACGCATTCCTGAAGACACAGGGATCCGTCACCTCCAATCTGAGCCAGCAGCAACGCGAAAGCCTGTTTCGCCAATTTCTGGAATGGCAGGATTCGATGCGGCGCCAGCCGCGCTAGCCCGGACTAAAGACAATCTACGCGGGGCGTTCAAAGAGACTACGGGGAGTGCAGCGTCGCGTGCCAGCACGTGAGTGTGGAAGGGATCCGTCATGAGTACCCCAACAGGAAGGCCGTTGTATCCGGTCAGCGTATCTGATTACGCGCCGAAGAAAGTGCGCGAGCGCGCTGCGTCGGAAGGCCAGCCGGCCGCCAGCGCGGCCGATCGCTCGGCCGAAACGCCTAAAACGCCACGGCAGCATCCAACGGAAGCGCGTCCTGCCGACGGCACCGACGACGATCACGAGGCGCCATTGGCACCGACGGGACCACATGAGCGTCCGGCGAACGGGCCGGATCACGGCGACGACAATCCGCCGATCCCCTTCAAGCCGCGCAACGCGCGCGAGGATGCATCGGCGCGGGCCGATGCAGCCGAGGGCGGGTTCGATGATGATCTCGAGCGGCTCGAGTCGAGTCTGAGTCAGATTCGGCGCGACCGCGCCGAACTGGAAGAGCAAGCCCTGCCGCGGCCGCCGCGCGCGAGCGCCGAAGGCGGCGACGAGCCCTTTCCCCGGTTGCCGCGCGCGAGCCAGCTGCCCCCCGTCCCGGGACTGCGCGCCCCGGCCGGTGGCGGCCGCGACAATTACATCGACGGCTTTCGTCTGCCCCGCTCGCTCGGCCCGACCTATGTTCCGCCGCCGCCCTTGCGGGAGAAGCGCACGAACCACCTCGGCCTCGCACTGCGCGTCGCCGTCGCCTGCGCGATCGCGGCGCCGGCCGCATATTATCTTGCGGCGGGAGGCGGGCACTCGAAGTCCGATCGAGGACCAAAGCTTTCATCCGCCGAGACGCGGAACGTAGATCTGCCTCCCATGCCGGCAGCGTCGCCCGCTGTCGCCCAACAGGGCGGTCCGGCGCAGGCGCTTCCGCCGCGGGCACAGGTCCTCCCGACGCAGCCTCTTCCGCCCCAGGCCGTCCCGCCCCAGGCGGCGCAGGGACTTTCGCCCCAGGCGACCCCGGCGCCGGTGGCCCAGGCACCGCAAGTGCCGGTCGCACAGATGCAGGTGCCGGCGTCCCAGCCGCTCACCCGGCTGAACGACATGCGCCCCGACGCGGCGCCGCCTGCCCAGGGCGCCAGTGTGGCGATTGCGAGCGTAAACCCGGCGGCACCGCCGCCGGCCGCCAGCAAGCCGGTCCGCGCCGTCGATACCGAGGCCGTGAAGCTGCTGCTCACCCAGGGCGAGCAATTCGTCAATACCGGCGACCTGGTGACGGCACGCCTCCTGTTCCGGCGTGCCGCGGAATCCGGCGATGCCGACGGCGCGTTGTCGCTGGGCGCGACCTACGATCCGGGCGTGCTTGCCAAGCTCGGCGTACGCGGGATCGCCCCGGACATCGAGCAGGCGCGCACCTGGTACGAGAAGGCGAGGGACCTCGGCTCGGCCGAGGCGCCGCGCCGGCTGAAGCTGCTTGCCAATCGCTGAAGGCAGAACCGACGCGGGTAACCGGCAGAACGAACGAGAGGTTCGTGCGGCCCGCATGGCCGGCGCGACCTCGACGTCATTGCAAATCGGAGGATTGAGACTATGCGCTCGATAGGGTCAGGCATTGTGGTTGCGGTCGCCTTGTGGGCCGGCGCGCCGGCATCCGCACAGCAGTTTCCGCAAGGCAAGCCGGTGGAGATGACCGTGATGTTCGGCGCCGGCAGCGCCGCCGACGTGACGGCGCGCTATCTCGCGGACGGGATGGCGCGGGCGTTGAACGTGCCGGTCCCGGTCGTCAATCGCACCGGCGGCGGCGGCGCCATCGGCTACAATCACGTCAGCCAGCAAAAGCCCGACGGCCATTCGATCATCTGGAATTCGAATTCGATCTCGACCAACTATCATTCCGGCATCCTGCAATTCGACTACACGGCATTCGATCCGGTCGCGCGCGTGAGCGTGGAGACGCCGGTGCTCGCGGTGCGCGCCGATGCGCCATGGAAGAGCCTGAAGGAGCTCGTCGACTACGCGAAGAGCAATCCCGGCAAGGTGCGTATCGGCAATTCCGGCGCCGGCAGCCACACCCATTTCGCGTCCTCGGCCTTGTTCCTCACCGGCGGCGCCAAGGTGATCGACGTGCCTTTCGGCGAAGGACAGGCGGTGGTCAACCTGCTCGGCAGCCGCATCGAAGGCATCGTCCAGCTCCCGGCGGCCGTGGTGGCGCACGTCAAGAGCGGCGATCTGCGCGTGCTGGCCGTCCTCGGTTCGAAGCGCGATCCGATCTTCCCCGACGTGCCGGCCGCCAACGAGCTCGGTTACAAGGTGGCGCTCGACATGTGGCGCGGCATCGCGGTTCCCAAGGGCGTGCCCAAGCCGATCATCGCCAAGCTTCAGGATGCCATCAAGGGCACGGTCGAATCTCCCGCGTTTCGGGATGCCGGCAAGTCCATCGGTTTCATGCCGGCCTATCTCCCGGCCAACGAATTCGGCAAGCTGATCGCGAGCGACGATGCCAAGCTGGCGAGCGTGATGGTCGAGCTCGGCATGAAGAAGAAATAAGAGAAGCTCAATACAGCCGATTGACCGAATGACCGATTTGCAGCGTCCCCCGGGGTCATCCTGGGCGTGCGGGCGGCCGCGCGCGAGCGCGGCTGCCGGGGACCGGATCTGCCAGCCGTGGGATTGGAGAGGTGTCCATGAGTGAGGGATCGGAGACGGCGCCTGCGCCAGCCACCCCCCTCCTGCCGCGCGCGCTCTGCGTCCGGCGGGGCGGCGTCGCCATGGCGTGCATCCTGTTCGCGATCGGCCTGGTTTTCGTGTGGCAGGCCTCGCTGCTCGATCTCGGCGGACCCGGGCTTCCCGGGCCCGGATTCTTTCCCTTGGCGCTGGGCGCGATCCTCGGGGCATGTTCCGCCGTGATCGGCCTTGCGTGCTGGCGGGAATCGGACGAAGAAAAGACGGTCGAGCTCGGCCACTACGATGTCCTCGTCGTGTTC
>DATBBS010000172.1:0-2704 GCA_036270895.1 Xanthobacteraceae bacterium | reverse complement strand
CACGCTGCGCAAGGTCTCGCGCGCCGACATCGCCAAGAAGGTCGCCGCGATCCTCGCCACCACCAAGCTCGGCGCGCTGGCCGATCGCTACCCGGGCGAGCTGTCGGGCGGCCAGCAGCAGCGCGTCGCGCTCGCGCGCGCCCTGATCGTCGAGCCCGAAACCCTGCTGCTCGACGAGCCTTTGTCCAACCTCGACGCCAATCTGCGCGAGGAGATGCGTTTCGAGGTCCGCCGGCTGCACGACGAATATCGCTACACGACGGTCTATGTCACGCACGACCAGTCCGAGGCGATGACCACGGCCGACCTGATCGCCGTGATGAACCTGGGCAAGATCGAGCAGCTCGGCCGGCCGGAGGAGATCTACGACCGGCCGCGGTCGGAATTTGTCGCCCGTTTCATCGGGGCGAGCAACATCGTCAAGGGCAAGGCGCTCGACCGCAACCACGTGTCGGTCGCGGGCGTGCCGCTGCGCTGCGTCGGCGCCGAGCTCACCCCCGGTTCCGAGACCGCCATCTCGATCCGCCAGCACGAGGCCCGGCTCTCAACGGCGCCGCCCCAGGGTGGCAGCGACAATATGTTGCCGGCAACCGTGACCCGGAACGTCTTTCTCGGCAACAGCCGCGACTATATGGTGGAGCTCGGCGACGGGACGCAGTTGCGCGCCGTCACCACGCCGCAAGAGAGCATTCCGCAGGGCGCCAAGGTGTGGATCCACCTCCCGTCCGAGCGCTGCCGGGCGCTGCTCGGGTAGCGGCTTGGATATGTGCAAGGGTCGATAAACGTCGTCGGGCGCCAAGAACCCGGCGGCCAGGAGGAAACGAGCGATGCGAAGCAACAGGTTCTCGAGGCGCAAGGTCCTCACGGGCGCGGGCGCGCTGGCGGCATCGACCGTCTTCGCGGCCCCGCTGCGCGCCGCGGCGCCGCCGGCGACCGGAGTCACGCCGGCGCTGATCGAGGCGGCCAAGAAGGAGGGCAAGGTCGTCTATTACACCTCGATCGACCTGCCGCTCGCCGAGAAGATCGCCAAGGCCTTCGAGGCCGCCTATCCCGGCATCGCGGTGCGGGTCGAGCGCACCGGCGCGGAGCGCGTGTTCCAGCGCATCGGCCAGGAATACGGCAGCAACATCCACGCGGTCGACGTGGTGAATTCCTCGGATGCGTCGCACCTGATCGTCTGGAAGCGCGACGGCCTGCTGGCGCCCTTCGTGCCCGAGGACGTGGCCAAGCATTATCCGGCGGACCACAAGGACGCCGACGGCATGTATGCGAGCTTCCGCGTGGGCCTCAGCATCATCGCCTACAACACCAATCTGGTTAAGCCCGAGGACGCGCCGAAAAGCTTCGCCGACCTGCTCGATCCCAAATGGTCGGGCAAGATCGTCAAGGCGCATCCCGGCTACAGCGGCACCATCATGACGGCGACCTACGAGATGTCGCGCGATCTCGGCTGGGGCTTTTTCGAGAAGCTCGCCGCCCAGAAGGTCATGCAGGTGCAGTCCTCGGCCGATCCGCCCAAGAAGCTGGCGCTCGGCGAGCGCGCCGTGATGGCGGACGGCAACGAGTACAACATCTTCCAGATCAAGGAGGGCGGCGGGCCGGTCGAGCCGGTCTATGCGACCGAAGGCGTGCCGCTCGTGGTCGGCCCCAACGCGGTCTTCAAGGCGGCGCCCAACCCGAACGCCGCGCGCCTGTTCCAGTGCTACTGCTTCACGCCCGAATGCCAGCAGCTCGTGATCGATGCGGGCGGCCTGCGCTCGATGCATCCGCTCGCCAAGGAAAAGCCCGGCCGCAAGCCGGTCAAAGAGATCAAGGTCATGAAGGAAGACGCGGCCGCGGTCGAAAAGAACAGCGAGGAAATCAAGGCGCGCTACGTCAAGATTTTCCGCGTGTAGCCCCTACGCCAATTGGCGTCATTGCGAGCGCAGCGAAGCAATCTCTGCCGCTAGATCAGGTGCCAATGGCGGAGATTGCTTCGCTTCGCTCGCAATGACAAGGAAATCGGTGGCGGGAACGTCGAATGCCTTCACGAACGGTCTCCAGGCGAACCATCCTCAAGACCTCGGCGGCTGCCGGGCTGTCGGTCTTTGCCGCGCCGCTGCGCGCCGCCGCGCCGGAGCCGGCCGCCGTCACGCCGGCGTTGATCGAGGCGGCGCGACGCGAGGGCAAGGTCGTCTGGTACACCTCGGTCGACCTGCCGCTCGCCGAGAAGATCGCCCGGTCATTCGAAGCGAAATATTCCGGCATCGCGGTGCGGGTGGAACGCACCGGCGGCGAGCGCGTGTTCCAGCGCATCGGGCAGGAATTCGCCAGCCGCATCTATGCGGTCGACGTGGTGAATTCGTCGGACGCGTCGCATTTCATCGTCTGGAAGCGCGACGGCGTGCTCGCCCCCTATGTGCCGGAGGACGTCGCAAAATTCTATCCGGCCGAGCATCGCGATCCGGACGGCATGTTCGCGAGCTTCCGGGTCTGGCTCTGCGTCATCGGCTACAACACCGACATGGTGAAGACCGAGGAGGCGCCGAAAAGCTTCGCCGACCTGCTCGATCCCAGATGGACGGGCAAGATCGTCAAGGCGCATCCGGGCTACAGCGGCACCATCATGACGGCGACCTACCAGATGTCGCGCGACATCGGCTGGGGCTATTTCGAGAAGCTCGCCCGGCAGAAGGTCATGCAGGTGCAGTCGTCGACCGATCCG
>DATBBS010000171.1:0-1541 GCA_036270895.1 Xanthobacteraceae bacterium | reverse complement strand
GCTCAACCCACCCTACGAAAACAGCTTATTCCGCCGCGTCGACCCGCGCCTCCGGCACGGCGTCGATGAAGCCGCCGGACTGGCGCTTCCACAGAGCCGCGTAATGGCCGCCATGGCGCAGCAGCTCCTCGTGGGTGCCCTGCTCGACGATGTGGCCGCGGTCGAGCACGACCAGCCTGTCCATGCGGGCGATGGTGGAGAGGCGGTGCGCGATGGCGATCACGGTTTTGTCCGCCATCAGGGTGTCGAGGCTCGCCTGGATGGCAGCCTCCACCTCGCTGTCGAGCGCCGAGGTCGCCTCGTCGAGCACCAGGATCGGCGCGTTCTTGAGGATCACGCGCGCGATCGCAACGCGCTGACGCTGTCCGCCCGACAGCTTGACGCCGCGCTCGCCCACATGGGCGTCGTAGCCGCGCCGGTCGCGCCAGTCCTCGAGGTCGCCGATGAACTCGTGGGCGTGCGCGAGCTTCGCCGCCGCGACGACCTCCGCGTCGCTCGCCTCCGGCCGTCCGTAGCGGATGTTGTCGCGGATCGAGCGATGCAGCAGCGAGGTGTCCTGGGTGACCATCGAGATCTGGGCGCGCAGCGATTCCTGCGTCATGCCGGCGATGTCCTGGCCATCGATCAGGATGCGGCCGCCCTCCAGGTCGAAGAAGCGCAGCAGCAGGTTGACGACGGTCGACTTGCCGGCGCCGGAGCGGCCGACCAGTCCGATCTTCTCGCCCGGCCGGATCGCGAGCGTGAAGGCGTCGAGCACGCCGCTCTCGCGGCCGTAGCCGAAACGCACGTCGTCGAACACGATGCGGCCCTCGCCGACCGCGAGCGAGGAGGCGCCGGCGCGGTCGACGAGCTGGAGCGGCTGCGCGATGGTCATCATGCCTTCCTGCACCACCCCGACCTCCTCGAAGATCTCGGTGACCTGGAAGGCGATCCAGCGCGACATGTTGGTGAGCTGGAAAGCGAGCGGCAGCACCATCGCGATGGCGCCGACCTCGACCGAGCCGTAGCGCCACAGCAGCAGCGCAAGAGCGCCGGCCGCGAACACCAGCAGCGCGTTGAGGACCGCGAGGATGGTGCCGAAGGCGGTGATCAGCCGCTGCTGCGCCAGGAAGCGGTCGGTGTGATACTCGACCGAGTCGCGCACATAGCCGTCTTCGTCGCGCGGGCGCGCGAACAGCTTCACGGTCAGGATGTTGGTGTAGCTGTCGACGATCCGCCCCATCATCAGGGAGCGCGCCTCGGAGGTGAGCTTCGAGCGGTCGCGCAGACGCGGCACGAAATAGCGAAGCAGCGCCACATAGCCCACGAACCAGGCGAGGATCGGCGTGGTGAGCCACCAGTCGGCCGTCGCGGTCATCACCACCGCGGTGGTGCCATAGACCACGATGTACCAGATCGCAGTGACGGACGAGACGAGGCTCTCGCGCAACGCCGGCCCGGTCTGCATGACGCGGTTGGAAATGCGGCCCGCGAAGTCGTTCTGGAAGAAGGCCCAGCTCTGGCGCACCACGTGCCAATGGCTCTGCCACCGGATCAGGTTG
>DATBBS010000170.1:0-3273 GCA_036270895.1 Xanthobacteraceae bacterium | reverse complement strand
CTCGACGGCGCGGTCGCCTTCCTGCCGCGCTCGCAGGTCGACATCCGGCCGATCCGCGACGTCACCCCGCTGATGAACGTGCCGCAGCCGTTCCAGATCCTCAAGATGGATCGCCGGCGCGGCAACATCGTCGTCTCCCGCCGCACCGTGCTGGAAGAGACCCGCGCCGAGCAGCGCCAGGAGCTGGTGCAGAATCTCGAGGAGGGCCAGGTCATCGACGGCGTGGTCAAGAACATCACCGACTACGGCGCCTTCGTGGATCTCGGCGGCATCGACGGCCTGCTGCACGTCACCGATATCGCGTGGCGGCGCGTCAATCATCCCTCCGAGGTGCTCAACATCGGCCAGCAGGTCAAGGTCAAGATCATCAAGATCAACCACGAGACTCACCGCATCTCGCTCGGCATGAAGCAGCTGCAGGCCGATCCGTGGCAGGGCATCGAGGCCAAGTTCCCGGTCGGCACGCGCTTCAAGGGCCGCGTCACCAACATCACCGACTACGGCGCCTTCGTGGAGCTCGAGCCCGGCATCGAAGGGCTCATCCACGTCTCCGAGATGTCCTGGACCAAGAAGAACGTGCATCCCGGCAAGATCGTCTCCACCTCGCAGGAGGTGGAGGTGCAGATCCTCGAGGTCGATCCGGTCAAGCGCCGCATCTCGCTCGGTCTCAAGCAGACCATGCGCAATCCCTGGGAGGTCTTCGTCGAGAAATATCCGCCCGGCACCGTTCTCGAGGGCGAGGTCAAGAACAAGACCGAGTTCGGTCTCTTCCTCGGGCTCGACGGCGACGTCGACGGCATGGTCCACCTCTCCGATCTCGACTGGAAGCGTCCGGGCGAGCAGGTGATCGAGGAGTTCAAGAAGGGCGACATGGTGCGCGCCCAGGTGCTCGACGTCGACGTCGAGAAGGAGCGCATCTCGCTCGGCATCAAGCAGCTCGAAGGCGATCCATTCGCGGAGGCCGGCGAGCTCAAGAAGGGCGCGGTCGTCACCACCGAGGTGACCGAGGTGAAAGAGCAGGGGCTCGATGTGAAGATCATCGGCACCGACCTCACCGCCTTCCTCCAGCGCGCCGACCTCGCCCGCGACCGCTCCGAGCAGTGCCCGGAACGCTTCGCGGTCGGCCAGAAGGTCGACGCCCGCGTCACCCAGTTCGACCGCCGCACCCATAAGGTCCAGGTCTCCATCAAGGCCCTCGAGATGGCCGAGGAGAAGGAGGCGATCGCCCAATACGGCTCCTCCGATTCGGGCGCGACGCTCGGCGACATCCTCGGCACCGCGCTCAAGCGGGCCGAGAAGCCCGACAAGAAGGACTGATCGGCCTCCTCGCCGCTCCGCCGCTGCGGGCCGTACACCGACACGCACTCACGGCCCCGGACGCCCCGCGTCCGGGGCCGTTCCTCATTCTCCGTCATTGCCCGCGAAAGCGGGCAATCCAGTACTCACCGTTCGCGCGATTAGCGTATTGCCCGATCGCGCCGGCACGGCGTACTGGATGCCCGCTTGCGCGGGCATGACGCCGTCATTTCCGGGCGGCGCGCCTTCCTCCTTCTCCGTCATTGCCCGCGAAAGCGGGCAATCCAGTAAACTCAGGGGCCCGCAATGGAAGCGAATAGGTCGTCCCAATTCGGATTGGAATGCTCGATGAGCTGAATTTTCCAAGTCCGATTCCATTTCTTCAGTCGTTTTTCACGACTGATTGCGTTCTCGATATCCGAAAATTGTTCGTAATGGACCAGCCGGTGCACCTGATGTTTCTTGGTGAAGCCGGGCACCGCGTCTGTTCGATGCTCGTAAACACGGCGGACGAGATCATTGGTGACGCCGATGTAAAGGGTGCCGCCGATGCGACTGGCGAGGATGTAGACCCAGAAGGTCCGCTCCCTGATCATCAATGACTCCCGGGCGTACTGGATTGCCCGCTTTCGCGGGCAATGACGTGGGGTTGCTACTATGCCCCTGTTTGCCACAATTGCGTCTTGTTGCTGCGCGCCATTGCGCCCCATATTCTTCGCTGCGCGTGCGCGCGAATCGTGAGGCTTTCCATGTCGCTCGATGCCGACCATATCGTCGATCGCCGCCGGATGCGGCGCAAGCTCACCTTCTGGCGGGTTCTCGCCGTCCTCGTTGCGATCGTGGCGATCGTCGTGGCGGCGGTCGCTTACGGCGCCCGCGGCTTCTCCCAGGCCAGCCGCCAGCAGATCGCGCGGGTCACCATCCGCGGCCTCATCCTCGGCGACCAGGACCGGGTCGAGGCCTTGGCGGCGCTCGCCAAGCAGCGCAACGCGCGCGCCGTGATCGTCCATGTCGACAGCCCGGGCGGCACCGTCGTCGGCTCGGAGCAATTATACGACGCGCTGCGGCGCATCTCGGAGAGCAAGCCGACGGTGGTCGTCGTCGACGGCATGGCGGCGTCGGGCGGCTACATCGCCGCCATGGCGTCCGATCACATCATCGCCCAGAGCATGTCGCTGGTCGGATCGGTCGGCGTGCTCTTTCAGTATCCGAACTTCACCGATCTTCTGAAGACCATCGGCGTCCAGGTCGAGACCATCCGCTCGACGCCGCTCAAGGCCACGCCCGACGGCTTCGGGCCGACCAGCCCGGAATCGCGCGCCGCGGTCGAGTCGATCGTGATGGATTCCTACGCCTGGTTTCGCGGCACGGTGCAGGACCGCCGCAAGCTCACCGGCGAGGCGCTCGGCCGGGTGGTCGACGGTCGGGTGTTCACCGGCCGCCAGGCCATGGACCTCAAGCTGATCGACGAGATCGGCAACGAGCAGACCGCGCTCGACTGGCTGGCGAAGCAGAAGGGCGTCGATCCCAAGCTGCCGGTGCGCGACTGGCGGCTCGCCCCGCGGCTGAGCCAGCTCTCCTTCCTGCATCTCGGGGCCGCCGCCGCGTTCGACGCGCTGGGCTTGAGCTCGCTTGCCGCCCGTTTTGCCGATACCGGCGCCGTGCAGGCGCTCGATCGGCTTAATCTTGACGGTCTGTTGGCGCTTTGGCACCCTCCGGTGGCGAATTGAGTGGCGGGGGGGTCTCCGGTCGGCGCATGGTGCGCCGGACGGAGCAGGAGCCGAGGCTGTGCCCGCACGGCCGACAGGCGGCATACACATGATCAAGTCAGAGCTGGTGCAGCGGATCTCCGAGCAGAATCCGCATCTCTATCAACGTGACGTCGAGAATATCGTGAATGCGATCCTGGGCGAGATCATCGCCGCCATGGCGCGCGGCGACCGGGTCGAGCTGCGCGGCTTCGGCGCTTTCTCGGTC
>DATBBS010000169.1:0-25951 GCA_036270895.1 Xanthobacteraceae bacterium | reverse complement strand
CGAGGACGGCACCCGCATCCGGCTTGCCGGCGAGGGCGAGGCGGGCGCGCGCGGCGGGCCGGCCGGCGATCTTTATATTTTCCTGTCGATGGGCGGACACGCCTTCTTCCAGCGCGACGGCGCCGACCTGCATTGCCGGGTCCCGATCTCGATGGTGGCGGCCGCGCTCGGCGGCGAGTTCGAGGTGCCGACCATCGACGGCGGCAAGACCCGCGTCAAAGTCCCCGAAGGAACGCAGTCGGGCCGGCGTTTCCGCCTGCAACAGAAAGGAATGCCCGTTTTGCGCAGCAAGCAGACGGGCGACATGTATGTGCAAGTGATGGTCGAGACGCCGCAAAGTCTCACGAAACGCCAGCGCGAGTTGCTGGCTGAATTCGAGAAGCTGTCGTCCAAGGATACGCAGCCGGAAGCGGCCGGTTTCTTCGGGAAAGTCAAGGAGTTTTTCGGAAACCGCGCGAGCCCGTCCTGAGACCTCCACTTGACCCTGGACTCTTGGCGCTATACCCGTGACAATATCGTGACAAAAGTTCCTCGCGTCATCCGCTCAAAGCCCACTATGCCGCTCGAAACAACGCTGAGCATCGCGAAAAAAACGCTTCGCATCGACGACGAGGTCCGGTTCATCCGCTCGTGGCTCGAGAAGCCGTTGGCAACCGGCGCCGTCATGCCGTCGGGCAAGCTTCTGGCGCGCGCCATGGCGCGGCTGGTCGATGATGAGCGCGCCGGTCCGATCATCGAGCTCGGGCCCGGCACCGGGCCGGTCACCGAGGCGCTGGTCGCGCGCGGCATCGATCCGGCCCGGCTGGTGCTGGTGGAGTTCAATCCGGTTTTCTGCCGCCTGCTGCGCTCGCGCTATCCGGCCGCGACCGTCGTGCAGGGCGACGCCTACCGCCTCAAGCATCTGCTCGGCTCGCTCTTGCGCGAGCCGGCCGCCGCGGTGGTGTCCGGTCTTCCGTTGTTTACCAAGCCGTTGCGCACGCGCCTGCGGCTGATGTCCGACGCGTTCGGGCTCTTGCAGCCGAGCGCCCCCTTCATCCAGTTCACCTATGCGGTCGTCTCGCCGATCCCGCGCACGCTTCCGGGCGTGCGCGCGCAGTCGACCGAGCGCATCTGGCTGAATCTGCCGCCCGCGCAGGTCTGGGTCTACCGCAAGGGCTGACGGCGCTTCTGCCGATCGCGGCGCGCATGTTTTCCTCCCATACCGGTGCCACCGCGTGCGGGAAAATGCTTTAATCGCGGCACTCCGGAGCCGCCGATGTCCATCCCGAAAATCCTCGTCTTTGCCGGCTCGATCCGCACCGGGTCGCACAATGCGCGCCTGGCGGCGCTCGCCGCCAAGCTCCTTACGCTGGCCGATGCCGACGTCACCCATATCTCGCTGCAGGATTTCCCCATGCCGCTGTATGACGGCGATCACGAAGGGAAGTCGGGACCGCCCGCCCATGCGGTGAAGCTCAAGCGCATGATGATGCTGCATGCCGGCGTGTTCATCGCCTCGTCCGAATACAACGCCTCGATCACGCCGCTGCTCAAGAACACCATCGACTGGGTGTCGCGCGTGCGCGACGGCACGGAGCTCCCGCTCGCGGTCTTCAAGAACCGCGTGTTCGCGCTCGGCGCGGCCTCGCCCGGCACATTGGGCGGTTATCGGTCGCTGATGGCGGTGCGCCAGGTGCTCGAGCTCGGCTGCGGCGCCACCGTGCTGCCGGAGCAGGTCGCGGTGCGCGACGCCGCCCATGCGTTCGACGAGCACGACAACCTGCGCGATCCGCGCACCGCCGACGCCTTTCAGACCCTGGTGTCGCGGCTCGTCGATGCGACGCGTACTCTCGTGAGATGAGGAGACTGGCTTGATCGATCCCCGCGACCGGCTGATCGTTGCGCTCGACCTTCCCTCGGTGGCGGCCGCCGAGGCGATGGTCGCGCGTCTCGGCGATGCGGTCTCGTTCTACAAGGTCGGCTATCAGCTGGCCTTCGCGGGCGGACTTTCATTCGCCGAAGGGCTGGCGCGCGCGGGCCATCAAGTATTTCTCGATCTCAAGCTGCACGACATCGGCAACACGGTCCACAAGGGCGTCGAAAGCGTGGCGCGCCTCGGCGCCACTTTCCTCACGGTGCATGCCTATCCGCAGACCATGAAGGCGGCGGTCGAGGCGCGCGGGCAGGCGGGCTTGCGCATCCTCGCCGTCACGGTGCTGACCTCCTATGACGACGCCGACCTCGCCGCCGCCGGCTATGATTTCACGGTGGCCGAGCTCGTGGCGGAGCGCGCCGCGCAGGCGCGCGACATCGGGGTCGACGGCCTGGTGTGCTCCGCCGAGGAAGCCGCGAGTTTGCGTCCGCTCGTCGGCCCCGGCATGGCGCTGGTGACGCCCGGCATCCGCCCGGCGGGCGCGGAGAGCGGCGACCAGAAGCGCATCATGACGCCCGCGGCCGCGATCGCGGCCGGCGCGGATTATCTGGTGGTCGGCCGGCCCGTGGTGGCGGCGCCGGACCCGAAGGCGGCGGCGCAGGCCATCGTGGCGGAGATCGCGGCCGCCGGACGACGTTGAGAGGAGTGGGAGTCGTGCCCAAGGGCTATTGGATTCCACACATCGATGTGAGCGACCCGGAAGGCTACAAGGCCTACATGGCGGCGACGCCGCCGGCGCACGAAAAATACAGCGGCATCGCGCTGGTGCGCGGCGGCCGGATGGAGGTCGCCGAAGGGCGCGCCCGCGCCCGCAATGTGCTGCGCGAATTCCCCGACTACGCGACCGCGCTCGCCTGCTACCGCTCGGCCGAGTATCAGGGCGCAAAGCCGCTGCGCCTCGCGCATGCGACCTCCGACTTCGTGATCGTCGAGGGCTATGAGGGGGAGCAGCCGCCGCGGCCGGTGTCGCCGCCCCCGGCCGGCCCACGCAAGGGCTACTGGATCGCGCATGTCGACGTGACGGACCCTGAAGGCTTTCAGGTCTATCTGGGTGCCTACATGGCGCCGTTGGGCAAGTTCGGCGGCCGTTTCCTGGCGTGCGGCGGGGCGCACGAGGTCGTCGAGGGCCGCGTGCGCAGCCGCAACGTGGTGCTGGAATTTCCGAGCTACGAGGCGGCGCTCGCCTGCTATCGCGGGCCGGATTATCAGGCGGCGAAACGGTTGCGCGACCGCAAGGCCGACGTCGATCTCGTCATCGTCGAGGGCCACGACGGCGCGCCGTCATAGGTGTGAAGGAGAGCAAGATGGCAAAAGGCTACTGGATTGCCGGCGTCGACATCAACACCCAGGCGGATTACGACGAGTATCGCAAGCGCAACGCGGTCGCGTTCGCCAAGTTCGGCGGAAAATTTCTGGTGCGCGGCGGCCCCCATGAATGCGTGTTCGGCCGCAGCAGGCAGCACCCAGTCGTGATCGAGTTTCCCACGCAGGAGGCGGCGCTCGCCTGCTACCGCTCGCCCGAATACCAGGACGCCGCGCAATATCTCAAGCGCGGCTGCGACGTCGATCTGGTGATCATCCCGGGCTACGACGGCGCCCAGCCATAGCGCACGAAAGACATCTCGCGCCGGGGGCGGCAGCCTCATGAGTTACGAACTGGTCGTCGTGGCGGCTCCCCCGGATTGGGAGGCTTATCATTCCATTCGGCGCGTGGAATTGTTCGAGGCGCGCGGACGGATCGGCGTCTATGAGGCCGATCACGCCGACGAGCGCGCTCCCGACCATTTTCCGCTGCTGCTGAAATGGAATGGGCGGGGCATCGGCACGACGCGGCTCGACGATCGGGGCGGGGGCTTGGCGATCGTTCGGCTCGTCGCCATCACGAGGTCCGAGCAGCACAAAGGGCATGGCCGCATCCTTGCGGCGCGGACCGAGGATTTCGCCCGCACGCGCGGCGTAACCAAGCTGATGGTCAATGCCGCCGCGCCGGCGACCGGATTTTACGAACGGATCGGGTTTGTCCCCGAATCCTGGGATGCGGCCGAGCTTGTCGGATGGAACGCGGACTCGGTCCAGATGGCGAAATTTCTCGTCTGATAATCCCTGCCGGGGTGCTATACCGGCCCCGCATTCGAGGAGCTTGAGCGATGTCCGACATGCGTTTGATCGTGGCCGGCGCCGGCGGGCGCATGGGGCGCACGCTCGTCAAGGCGATCGCCGATACCGACGGCGCGATCCTGGCGGGCGCGGTCGACGCCCCCGGCTCGGCGGTGATCGGCCGCGATGCCGGCGAGCTCGCCGGGCTCGGCCCCAACGGCATCAAGGTCACGATCGATCCCGCGCCGCTCCTGGCGAAGGCGGACGGCCTCGTCGACTTCACGATTCCCGCCGCCACCATTGCGCTCGCCGAGATCGTCGCCAAGGCGGGCCTCGTCCATGTGATCGGCACCACCGGGTTCTCGTCCGAGAACGAGAAGCTGATCGCGACCGCGGCGCAGCGCTCGGTCATCGTCAAGTCCGGCAACATGAGCCTCGGCGTCAACCTCTTGGCCGCGCTGGTGCGGCGCGTCGCCCGCACGCTCGACCAGGAGTTCGACGTCGAGATCCTCGAGATGCACCACAACAAGAAGATCGATGCGCCCTCCGGCACCGCGCTCATGCTCGGCCGCGCCGCGGCGGAAGGGCGCAACATCGATCTCGCGCAACGCTCGGAGCGCGGACGCGACGGCGAGACCGGTGCCCGCAAGGCCGGCGACATCGGGTTTGCGTCGCTGCGCGGCGGCACCGTGGTGGGCGACCACACGGTGGTGTTCGCCGGCCCGGCCGAGCGCATCGAGCTCTCCCACAAGGCCGAGGACCGCATGATCTTCGCGCGCGGCGCCGTCAAGGCGGCACTGTGGGCGAAGGGCAGGAAGCCGGGCCTCTACTCGATGGCGGATGTGCTGGGGTTGGGAGATTTCTGAGTCGCGGCCGGGGATTGCGTACGTGGTTCGGCCGCCGCGGTTTCAACACCGCCTATAACGTTTCCGTGTGCGCGCGTGACACGCGCGTCAAGCGAATGTCACCGGTGTTGATCAGTCGTCATTTGCCCGCACGGGCTCCTCGCAACAATGCTGCTCCCGCCATTCAACGAATGGCCTAACCTGGGAGAGCAAAATGTCCATGTCGAAAATCGTTCTGATCGCATGCGGGCTGTCGGGTGTGTTCGCCACCACGGCGGTCCGCGCCGAGGAAATCCGCGACGTCGAGGAGCGCCACGCGATGTACCTCGATGCCAAGGGCCGAATGCATATGATGACGCTCAACGCAGCCGGCCACGGAATGATGATGAAGCACGGCCACGCGCTTCCCGCCGGCGCCATGGTCTACCGCAGTGGTGGACGATTCTATGTGCTCGAGAACAAGAAGATGGCCGGCGGCATGATGTTCGACACCATGGCGAAATGGACCGACGAGCAGCTGGTCGGCCACAACTGATCGCATCGCGACCCGATCCCGACAGGCGGGCGGTGACGGTCGTCGCCGCTCGCTTTTCGTCCGCCCGGATGCGTCTTGCCCTGGGCCGCGGGGACGGATTTAGTGATGCGGTCGTCTCGGCCGCATGGTTCGCGGATCCGCAGATCGGGGCCGCCGGCGCGCGATGCGCGCCCGCGCTGGGAGGAATCGATGAAGCTTCCCCGCAGATCGTTCCTGCAGCTGGCGGGGGCCGCCGCGCTCCCGGCTCTATCCCGGGCCGCGCGGGCGCAAACCTATCCGGCGCGGCCGATCACCCTGGTGGTGCCGGCGTCGGCGGGCGGCCCGACCGATGCGATCGGGCGCATCATGGCGGAGCGCATGCGGGCGTCGCTCGGGCAGACCGTGGTGATCGAGAATGTGAGCGGCGCCGGCGGGTCGATCGGCGTCGGCCGCGTCGCGCGCGCGGCGCCGGACGGCTACACCATCGGGATCGGCCATTGGACGCACTACGTCTTGAATGGCGCGATCTACAGCCTCCCTTACGACCTGCTGAAGGACTTCGAGCCGATCGCAATGATCGCAACGGGTCCGCTGGTGATCGTCGCCAAGAAGACCCTGCCGGCCAGCAATCTGAAAGAGCTGGCCGCCTGGCTGAAACTCAATCCCGACAAGGCGCTCGCGGGCACGGGCGGGGTCGGGACTCCGCCCCATGTGGCGGGCCTCCTGTTTCAGAAGACGACCGGCAGCCGCTTTCAGTTCGTTCCCTACCGCGGCACCGGGCCGGCCATGCTGGATCTGGTCGCGGGGCAGATCGACATCATGCTCGAGCAGGCGTTGAACGTGATTCCGCAACTGCGCGGCGGGACCATCAAGGCCTATGCGGTGACCGCAAAGACCCGTTTGGCGTCGGCGCCCGACATCCCGACCGTGGACGAGGCGGGATTGCCGGAATTCCACATCGCGGTCTGGCACGGCTTATGGGCCCCGGCGGGAACGCCGCGGGACGTCATCGCCAGGCTCAATGCGGCGGTCCTCGATGTCCTGGCCGACCCGGCCGCGCGCCGCAAGCTCGCGGAGCTCGGCCAGGAGCTTCCGCCGCGCGACGCGCAGACCCCGGAGGCGCTCGGCGCCTACCAGCGCGCCGAGATCGAGAAATGGTGGCCCATCGTCAAGGAAGCCGGCATCAAGCCGGAATGATCGGTCGAATTCCCTCCGGCATTCCATCGCTTCCGTTGCGCGAATAGCGCCAAGCGGTCAATTGCGCGCCGTCATCGTGGCGGCGCCCGGTTTAGCCGCCGCGACGGGGCGCAGCAGCGAGACGCCGGTCATCTGCGCCGGCTTCGGCAGGCCCATCAGCTCCAAGATCGTCGGCGCGAGATCGGCGAGCCGTCCGTCCGCCAGCGCGACGTCGCCGCCGCCCATCAGCAGCAGCGGCACCGGACCGGTGGTGTGCGACGTGTGCGGGCCGCCGGTCTCGGGGTCGCGCATCATTTCGCAATTGCCGTGGTCGGCCGTGACCAGCAGGGCGCCGCCGGCCTTGCGGATCGCCTCGGCAATGCGGCCGAGGCCGGCATCGACGGTCTCCACCGCCTTGATGGCGGCCGGCAGGCTGCCGGTGTGGCCGACCATGTCGGGGTTGGCGTAGTTGAGCACGATCAGGTCGTACTTGCCCGACGCGATCGCCGCCACCGCCTTGTCGGTCAACTCGGGCGCCGACATCTCGGGCTGCAGGTCGTAGGTCGCGACCTTCGGGGAGGGCACCATGATGCGGTCCTCGCCGCGATAGGGCTCCTCGCGGCCGCCGTTGAGAAAATACGTGACGTGCGGATATTTCTCGGTCTCCGCCATGCGCAGTTGCGCGCGGCCCGCGTCGGCCACCACCTCGCCCAGCACCATCGCGAGGTCGTCGTGACGCAAGATCGCCTGCATCAACGCGGCGAGCTCCTCGCTGTATTCCGTCATGCCGGCCGCGGCCACGACGCGCACCACGCGCGGGCGCGCAAAACCGGAGAAAGCCGGATCGAGCAGCGCGGAGAGGATCTCGCGCACCCGGTCGGCGCGGAAGTTGAAGCACAGCACGCCGTCGCCGTCGCGCATCCCGCGATAATCGCCGACCACGGCCGGGAGCACGAACTCGTCGCTGTGATCATGCGCATAGGCGTCCGCGATCACCGCACCGGCGTCGGGAAAGCGCGGCGCCTCCGCGTCGACGATCGCCGCATAGGCCTTGCTGACCCGCTCCCAGCGCTTGTCGCGGTCCATCGCATAGTAGCGGCCGCTGACCGTCGCGATCGGCACGGTGGGCGGCAGCGCCGCGGCGAGGCGCCGAATGTCCTCGCCGGCCGATCGCGGCGGCGTGTCGCGGCCGTCGGTGAAAGCATGCACCACCGTCGGCACGCCGGCTTGCGCCAATATGCCGGCGAGCGCCGCCGCATGATCCTGGTGCGAGTGAACGCCGCCGGGCGACACCAGGCCCATCAGGTGACAGACGCCGCCGCTTTGGCGCAGGCGGTCGATCAGGTCGCGCAGCGCCGGCGATTGGCCGATCTCGCCGTCGGCGATCGCGTCGGTGATGCGCTGCAGGGTCTGCTTGACGACGCGGCCGGCCCCGATGTTGAGGTGACCGACCTCGGAATTGCCCATCTGGCCGGGCGGCAGGCCGACGTCCTGGCCCGAGGTTCGCAGCAACGCGTGCGGACCGGACTCCCACAGGCGGTCGAAGGCGGGCGTGCGCGCCTGACGGACCGCGTTGTCGGCCGTCTCCTCGCGCCAGCCCCAGCCGTCCAGCACGGCCAGCATCACCGGACGACGCTCCTGCATGCCGTTTTCCTCGCGGCCCGCCGCGTTGGCGTTGCGTTTCACCGGGGTCTTGTGCGCGATTGAGCCGTTATCGTCAATCAGCCGCGATCGCGCCATCGCGGCCGCCCGCGCGGGCGACCGATCGCGGCAAGATCCTGGACCTTGAGAGCGGCCCTAGGGGCGATTCGACGCCGTCACCAGCACGGGCTGCTCGCGATAGCGGTCCGGAAACAGCTGCTTGAGATTCTCGACCTTGGGCAGGTCGTTGTAGACGATGTAGGGATTTTCCGGGTGCCGGGTGGCGTAATCCTGGTGATAGGCCTCGGCCGGGTAGAAGCCCGCGAGCGGGGTGAGCTGCGTCACCACCGGACGCTTGAAGGTGCCGGCCTTGTCGAGCTGGGCGATATAGGCCTGGGCGACCTGCTGCTGCGCCGGATCGGCATAAAAAACCGCCGAGCGATATTGCGGACCTTCGTCCGGTCCCTGCCGGTTGAGCTGGGTCGGATCATGCGCGACCGAGAAGTAGATCTGCAGGATGCGGCCGTAGGAGATCTGGCGCGGATCGAACTTGATCTGCACCGCCTCGGCGTGGCCGGTGCGGCCGGAGCTCACCACATTGTATTGCGCCGTTTCCTTGGTGCCGCCCGCATAGCCGGACAGCACCTGGGTCACGCCCTTGGTGTGCTGAAACACCGCCTGCACGCCCCAGAAGCAGCCGCCGGCGAGGACCGCCGTCTGCGCGTCGCTGTCCGCCGGCGCATCGATCGCGGGCGCCGGCACCACGGTGGCGGGCTCGGCCGCCTGGGCGTGGCCGAACCACCAGGCGCCGGCCAGGCCAGCGCACAGCAAGGCGGCGGTTGCGACGTGACGTGCAGGCTTAGACTTCGACAGCATGGCTCAAGTCCTTCCAGGTCGACTCAACGGCACGTGATACCGCCCAACTTCTACCCGAACCCCCGGGTACCGCCTTCACAACTCTTTGCACAAACCCGTGAGGGCTCCGCGAGCGAGATCCCCCATAATGGGGTTCCAGACTGCCCGCTAGAACACCGTCCGGGTCGGCCCGCGCTTGGCCTCGCCGATGGCGGCCGCCAGCGCGTCGGCGAAGCTCTCCTTTTCGCGCGGGCTCAGAAATCCACCGACCGGCAGCTTGCGGCCGCGGGAGACCAGGAAAAGCCGCTCGATGCCGAACTCCTCATGGGTGTCGCGGTCGAGCCTCACCCAGAGCGGATTGAGCGACCATTCGGCGACCCGGCCGCGATGGCTCACCTTGCGCACGCGCAGCTCGGAGGCTGTCACCATGACCTCTTCATAGGCCCGGGCCGCGCGGTAGTTGGTGCGGAACGCCCAATAGATCAGCAGCACGTCGAGCCCGAAAAATCCCACCACCGGCCAGGCGCCCAGGATCAGGAACACGATCCCGGCCGCGAAGCTCACGCCGCCGATGGCCCCCATCAGCACCAGAAATCCCACCCCGCCGAGCGAGCGATGGGGCGTGATGAGCGCACAAAACAGCGCCGGTTCGTCAGCCGGGGCATTGCGGTCGGTCATGGGTCTTCAATATAGGAGGTTCATGGCGAAAATCACGACACCCCGCCGGCCGGCCGCGGTTCCCGCCAAGCCCGGTTCCCGCGCCCGGCCGGCGCCGGTCGCGCGGTCGCCCAACGCCGCATCGGGCCGACACCCCAAGCCCAAAGCGAACCCCAAGACCAAAGCCAGAACCAGCACCAAGCCGTGGACGCCGGCCGAGATCGAGGAGGTCTTTCGCCGCTTCCAGGCCATCAACCCGCAGCCGCGCGGCGAACTCGTCCACATCAATCCCTACACGCTGCTGGTCGCCGTGGTGCTGTCCGCGCAGGCGACCGACGCCGGCGTCAACAAGGCGACGCCCGCGCTGTTCGCGGCCGCCGACACGCCGGAGAAGATGGTCGCGCTCGGCGAGGCGCGCGTGCGCGACCTCATCAAGACCATCGGGCTCTACCGCACCAAGGCGCGCAACGTCATCAGGCTGTCGGAAATCCTCATCGCCGAGCATGGCGGCATGGTGCCGCCGCTGCGCGAGGCGCTCGAAGCCCTGCCGGGCGTCGGACGCAAGACCGCCAATGTGGTGCTCAACATCGCGTTCGGCGAACCGACCATCGCGGTCGACACCCACATTTTCCGGGTCGGCAACCGCACCGCGCTGGCGCCAGGCAAGACGCCGTTCGAGGTCGAGATGAATCTCGAGAAGGTGGTGCCGGCGGCCTACAAGCTGCACGCCCACCACTGGCTCATCCTGCACGGACGCTACATCTGCGTCGCGCGCCGGCCGCTGTGCGAGACATGCCCGATCAACGACCTGTGCCGGTGGCCGGAGAAGACGGTGTGACGCGGTCCTACGCTCGTCATGCTCCGCGCAAGCGGAGCGACGTAGGATGGGTTGAGCCCTCGGGTCTTGCCTTCGGCAAGCCCAAGGACAGGCTCCGCGAAACCCATCGATTGATTCTCAATTGATTGGCCGACTCGGCCGGTGGATTACGGCGCGTCCCGCGCCTAACCCACCCTACGCGCTTGCGCGGGCGATGACGGCATGGCGCGGCGGTCAGGCCCGCGATGACGGCTGTGATGAGGCGCCCCGCACCGGCTCCAGCAGCTCCTGCGTTCGTCCGCTGCGCGTGAGCCGCTTATGCATGTGCACCATGAAGGCGGTGCCGAACAGCGGCGTCGCCAGATTGAGGATCGGGATCGACACGAAGCCGGCGATGAACATCCCGGCGATGAAGATGGTGGTGCGGTGCCGCCGCCGCAGCGCCTTCGCCTCCGCGACCGGGTGGAAGCGCAGCGCGGCGAGCTCGAAATATTCGCGCCCGAGCAGGTAGGCGGTGGCGAGGAAGAACATCACCGCCCCGAATCCGGCGAGCAGCAGGAAGGGGGCGCAGACCAGATAGATCAGCACCGCAAGCCCCGCCGTCTTGACGCCCTCCAGCACCGCCCGCCCCGCCGGCAGCGCCTTGCCGACCGGGTCGAGCGGATAATCCGTGCGCTCGACATGCTCGGCGATCTCGTCGGCGAAGAAGCTCGCCACCAGCGAGGTGACGGCCGGCATCAGGAAAATCGCGCCCGCCACCAGGCCGATGCCGAGCGCGAAGGCGAGCAGCCATCCGAGAAAAGTGACCGGCCCATGCGCCATCGGGCCGAGCGTGCCCTCGACCCAGGTGCCGCCGGCGCCGGTGAGCCAGGACAACAGGCGATAGAGCACGATCGCGAGCACCGCGAGCAGCGCGATCGCCAGCCCGACCGCCTTGAGCAGCACGGTGCGGAACGGGCGGGAGAACATCTGGGTGAGCGCCTTGATGGCCGCAGCGAGCATCGTGCCTCCGTGTCGGTGCCAGACGTAGACGCCCGTGCGGGCGCTTACAAGACGTCCGGGCGCGAAGCCGGGCTTGAAAAAAACGGCGGCGGGTCGGGGGAATGCGCGGATCGGCGCGGGACCGCGATTTGCGCGACCCGAAGACTTCGTGCTAGCTGCGCGCGCCCGCTCCTCGACGCCGGTGACCATGCCGACCTTGAACCGCCGCTCGTTTCTCGCCGCGTCCGCCGCCGCCGTCGCGAGCCCGGCGCTCGCCGCGCCGACGTCGCAGGTCGATATCGCGATCGTGGGCGCCGGCGCCGCCGGAATCGCGGCGGCCCGCCGCATAACGGCCGCCCGCCGCCGCGTCGTCCTGATCGAAGCCTCCGACCGAGTCGGCGGCCGTTGCAGCACCGACGCGCGCCGCTTCGGCGTTCCCTATGACCGCGGCGCGCACTGGCTCCATTCGCCGGACTTCAATCCGGTGGCGAAGCTCGGCCGCACCAGCGGGCTCGATATTTCCCCGGTGCCGCCGGGCCAGAAGATGCGCATCGGCCGGCGCTATGCGCGCGAAGGCGAGATGGAAGAATTTCTCACCACACTGGTGCGCAGCAATCGTGCGATCGGCGAGGCGGCGCGCCTCAAGACCGACATGGCCTGCGCCCAGGCGCTACCCAAGGAACTGCTGGACTGGCGGCCGACCATCGAATTCGTGCTCGGACCCTATGGGTGCGGCAAGGATCTGACGGAAGTCTCGGCGATGGATTTCGCGCGCTCGTCCGAGCGCGACACCGACGCATTCTGCCGCCAGGGTCTCGGCGCTCTGTTGGCAAAGCTGGCCGAGGGCCTCCCGGTGCAGCTCGCCAGTCCGGTGACGCGCATCGACACGGCCGTCCGCGGCGGCGTCGAGATCGCCACGCCGCGCGGACGCATTCTCGCCGATGGCGTCATCGTGACGGCATCGACCGGCGTGCTGGCGGCCGGCAAGATCAAGTTTGATCCGGATCTGCCCAAGCGCCAGCTCGACGCCTTCAACAACCTGAAGCTCGGCAGCCAGGACCGCATCGTGCTCGAGCTCCCCGGCAATCCCCTCGGCCTGCTGCGCGACGACCTGGTTTTCGAAAAGGCGACGGGCGCGCGCACCGCGGCGCTGCTCGCCAACGTGGCGGGCTCGCCCCTCGTCACCATCGATGTGGGCGGAAAATTCGGTCGCGAGCTGGCGGCCGGCGGCGAGGCCGCGATGGTGGGTTTCGGGCTCGATTGGCTCGACAACCTGTTCGGCTCCGACGTCAAGAAGGCGGTCAAGCGCACGGCGGCCACCCAGTGGAACGACGATCCCTGGGTGCTCGGCGCGGCCTCGGCCGCATCCCCGGGCGGCCAGCTCGCGCGCCGGATCCTGATGGAGCCGCTGCGCGAGCGGCTGTGGTTCGCCGGCGAAGCCGCGCACGAGACGCTGTGGGGCACGGTCGGCGGCGCCTGGGAGTCGGGCGAGCGCGCCGCCGATGCCGCTATGAAGACGCTCAGATTGGTGGTCGAGCCGAAGCCGCCGGCGCGCGAGCCGGCGCGCTCATCGCGGCGGCGGCGCTGACTGTTATCGTCATGGCCGGGCTTGTCCCGGCCATCCACGACTTCTCTCTCGATGTAGGAAGACGTGGATGCCCGCGACAAGCGCGGGCATGACGGAGTGCCCTTACACCCGGCGCGACGCCTCAAAACGCTCGCTGTGGATCTCCCGGCGGCGCCACCGTGACGCCGCGCGGGCCGGCGCGGTCGATGGCCTTCTGCACCAGGCCCGACGCCTTCGCGTCCTCGACAAACTCGGTCACATAGGCGAGCCATGCGGTCTTGTTCTTCGGCACCACCATCCGGTTGATGTTCGCGCCGTAACGGTCCTCCAGCACGCGCGACCCGGGCAGCTGGCCGGAAAATTCCAGCAGCGCGTTGCGGGTCGACGCCATGACGTCCGCTTTTCCGGCTTGCAGCAGCTCGAAGGTCGGCCTTGGGGTTTCGGCGTAGACCAGCTCGGCCTGCTTCAACAACCCGCTCAGGGTCAACGTCGACGCATGATTGCGCACCGCCGCAACCCGAATTCCCGGCCGGTCTGCGTCGGCGACGCTGCGGATCGACGAGCCGGCCGGCACCAGCAAGGTGTAGTCGAATTGGAAGATCGGCTGCGAGAAGTCGCCGATCTCGGCGGCGCGGCCGTCGAGCGGCAGGAACAACAGGTCGCACGCGCTTGCCTTCAGGCAGGCCACGGCCTCCTGCGGAGTCGGCTTCGCCAGCAGCACGGCCTCGATCCCGACACGCGCCGCAAACGCCCGGGCGATCTCCGCCCACACACCCCGCAGCTCCCCGGTCGCCGGGTCCTTCGTGTACTGGGGCAGGAACAGCCCGACGCGAATGCTGCCCGCCTGCACGAGGTCGGCGACCCGTGGGTCGGGAATGCTGGGCTGGGCTTGGCCGATCGTCGCGTTCGCGAGCAGCGCAACCACGGTCAGAACAAGCTTGATCATCGCGTTTACCCGACCAATGCCTGATGAAGGGGAAAGCCCCGGCCCAAATCCATCAGCCAGACTAGCGGCGCGGACGACCGGAAGCCACGGACGGCCGCCGGGTGATTTTGCCGCGGATCATGGGGCCAAACCGGCCCCGGTCAGGCGCGCAGCGTCCCGCCGGTCCGTTTCGCCACCTCGGCCACGATCTTCGCCGCCACGGCGTCGATCTCCTGGTCGGTCATGGTCTTGTCGCGCGGCTGCAGCGTGACCGCGATCGCGATCGACTTTTTGCCCGGCGCGATGCCCTCGCCTTCGTAGAGGTCGAACACGGTGATCTGCGTGATCAGCTTGCGGTCGACGCTCTGCGCGGCGCGCACCAGGTCGGCAGCCTTCACCGCATGATCGACCACGAAGGCGAAATCGCGCTCGACCGGCTGGAACGCCGAGAGCTCGAGCAGCGGCTTGGCCCGCGTCGCCTTGGCGCGGGGCTCGGGAATGCGCTCCAGGATCACCTCGAAGGCGACCAGCGGTCCCGCGGCGTCGAGCGCCGCCAATGCGCGCGGATGCAGTTCGCCGAAATGGCCGAGCACATTCTGCGGACCGATCTGGATCGTGCCCGAGCGGCCGGGATGGAACCACGCCGGGCCACCCGGCACGACTTGCAGCGCCTGCGCGGGGGCGCCCGCCGCCGCCAGCACCGCGAGCGCGTCGGCCTTGGCATCGAAGGCGTCGACGGTGCGCGCGCCGTCCGACCAGTGGCGTCCGATGCCGGACGCCCTGGCGAGCGCGCGGCGCAGCCCGCTGGCAGCGGTGAGCTGGTCCTGCGGCTGATCGCCCCGGAAAACCTGTCCGACCTCGAACAGCGCCACGTCGGGGAAGCCATGATCGGCGTTCTTCTGCGCCGCCGCGACCAGGCCCGGGATCAGGCTCGGCCGCATGTCGGAGAGATCGGCCGCGATCGGGTTGGCGAGCGCGAGATCGGGACTGCCGCCGCCGAACAGCGTGGCCTTGGGGTTGGACACGAAGGACCAGGTGACGGCCTCCACCAGGCCGCGCTGCGCGAGCGCGCGCTTGGCCTTGCGGGTGCGCGTCTGGATCGTAGTGAGCACCGGCTTTCGCGCCAGCGACCCGCGCCCGAACGGCGTCGCCGGCACGCGGTCGACCCCGATGATGCGCACGATTTCCTCGACCAGGTCGGCCGCCCCATGGACGTCCGGCCGCCAGCTCGGCACCGCCACCTTGAGGGTCGGGCCGGAGCCGGCCACGAAGAAGCCGAGCCGGCCGAGCACGCGCTTGATCTCGGCCAAGCCGAGATCGATGCCGGCGAGCCGCTTGGGCTCGGTGAGCGGGAAATCGATGACGCGATCGGAAAGCGGTACCTCGCCCGCGACCGTGATCTCGGACGGTGTGCCGCCGCAAAGGTCGATCACCATCCGGGTTGCGAGCTCGAGGCCGGGCAGCATGAAGGCGGGGTCGACGCCGCGCTCGAAGCGATAGCGCGCGTCCGAGTTGACGCCGAGCTTGCGGCCGGTCTGCGCGATGTTGGTCTCGTCCCATAGCGCCGACTCGATCAGCACGTCGGTGGTGCCGGCCGAGACCCCGGTCGCCTCGCCGCCCATGATTCCGGCGAGCGATTCGACGCCACTGTCGTCGGCGATCACGCACATGGTGTCGTCGAGCGCGTAGGTCTTGCCGTCGAGCGCGCGCAGCGTCTCGCCGGCGCGGGCGCGGCGGACCACCAGGTTTCCTTTCACCTTGGCGGCGTCGAACACGTGCAGCGGCCGGGCGCGGTCGAAGGTGATGTAGTTGGTGATGTCGACCAGCGTGTTGATGGGGCGCAGCCCGATCGCGCTCAGCCGCCGCTGCAGCCATTCGGGCGAGGGCCCGTTCTTGACGCCGCGCACCAGCCGCAGCCCGAAGGCGGGGCAGAGCGAGGGCGTCGTTCCGAAGTCGAGCCGCACCGAGACCGGCGCGGGAAACTCGCCCTTCACCGGCTTGACGGTGTTCTCCTTGAAGCGGCCGATGTCGGCCGCCGCGAGGTCGCGCGCGATGCCGTGCACGCCGGTGCAGTCGGGGCGGTTGGGCGTGAGGTTGATGTCGATCACCGGGTCGTCGAGATGCGCCCAGGCCGCGTAGGACTGGCCGACCGGCGCGTCCTCGGGCAGCTCGATGATGCCGTCATGGTCGTCGGAAATCTGCAGCTCGAATCCGGACACCAGCATGCCGCGGCTCTCGACGCCGCGGATGGTGCCGACCGCGAGGGTCATGTTCTTGCCCGGAATGAACGCGCCCGGCGGCACGAACACGCCTTTCATGCCGCTGCGCGCATTCGGCGCGCCGCACACCACCTGCACCGGGTCGCCGCCGCCGGTGTCGACCATGCAGACGCGCAGCCGGTCGGCGTTGGGATGCTGCTTGGCGTCCACCACGCGCGCGATGACGAAAGGCGCCAGCGCCTTCGCCTTGTCATCGATGTGCTCCACCTCGAGCCCGATCATGGTGAGCTTGTCGGCGAGCTCGCCCAGCGGCGCGTCGGTGTCGAGGTGCTCCTTGAGCCAGGCGAGGGTGAATTTCATGAGCCGAGCTCTGAGTCCGGTCTCCCTCCCCCGCTTGCGGGGGAGGGCGGGGAGGGGGAAGCCGCTTGCGGGGTCGTAGTTTGAGGGTTCCCTCCCGCAAGCGCAGCGTCAATGGCTTCAACTACGCCGTGCCGATTTGTCATGACGTCATGGTTGCTGAATCGCAGCACGCGATAGCCTTTGCTCGCGAGGAAACGGTCCCGTCGCGCGTCACGCTTTTCATTCTGTGCCTCGAAATGCTGTCCGCCGTCGATCTCAATGATCAGGCGCGCGTCGTGGCACACGAAGTCGACGATGAAGGGTCCAATCGGTGTCTGGCGGCGAAAGCTTGCGCCGTTGAGCCTGTGCGCGCGCACCGCATACCAGATAACCCGCTCGGCATCGGTCAGGTTTCGGCGCAGCGCGCGCGAACGGACGCGCAGCTTGGTCGAGATCTGCCAGGTTGGCTTTTCTGACGCGTGATCCATGGCGAGGGTCTTTATGCGGCTTCCCCCTCCCTACCCTCCCCCGCAAGCGGGGGAGGGGGAGAGGCCGTGAATGTGGTGAGGAGCATCGTCACGAGCTCAGCCCTCCCGCCAGCGTGGGAAAATCCAGCGGCCGGAAGCCGTAATGGGAGAGCCAGCGCACGTCCGCCTCGAAGAAGGCGCGCAGGTCGTTCATGCCGTATTTGAGCATGGCGATGCGGTCGATGCCCAAGCCCCAGGCAAAACCCTGATACTCGGCGGGATCGAGCCCGCAATTGCGCAGCACGTTGGGATGCACCATGCCGCAGCCGAGAATCTCCAGCCAGTCGTTGCCTTCGCCGAAGCGGATCTCGCCCTTGTCGCGGCGGCACTGGATGTCGACCTCGAGCGAGGGTTCAGTGAACGGGAAGAAGGACGGGCGGAAGCGCATCTTCACGGCGTCGACCTCGAAGAAGGCCTTGCAGAATTCCTGCAGAATCCACTTCAGGTGGCCGAGATGCGCGCCCTTGTCGATGACCAGGCCCTCGACCTGGTGAAACATCGGCGTGTGGGTCTGGTCGGAGTCGCGCCGATAGGTGCGGCCCGGGCAGATCACGCGGATCGGCGGCTTTTGGCTCAGCATGGTGCGCACCTGCACCGGCGAGGTGTGGGTGCGCAACAGGAGCCGCGAGCCGTCCGGCTTGGGATTGAAGAAGAAGGTGTCGTGCATCTCGCGGGCCGGATGGCCCTCGGGAAAATTGAGCTTGGTGAAGTTGTAGTCGTCGGTCTCGATGTCCGGACCCTCGGCGACCGCGAAACCCATGTCGGCGAAGATCGCCGTGAGCTCGTCGATCACTTGGCTGATCGGATGGATGCGGCCGCTCTCGGCCGGGCTCTCGCGCGTCGGGAGCGTGACGTCGATCGCCTCGCCGGCGAGGCGCGCATCGAGCGCCTGGTTCTTCAGCGCCTCGCGCCGCTCGCCGATCGCCGCGGTGGCGCGATCCTTGAGCCCGTTGATCAGCGGCCCCTGCTGCTTGCGCTCGTCCGGCGTCATCGTGCCGAGCGTCTTGAGCAGCGCCGAGACCGAGCCGCTCTTGCCGAGCGCCGCGACACGCACGGCTTCGAGCGCCGCCTCGTCGGCGGCGGCCGCGATGTCGGCGAGGATTTGCTGCTCTAGCTGGGTGATGTCGGACATGGTTTCCGCCTCCGACGTCATTGCGAGCGAAGCGAAGCAATCTCGTACCCGGAGATTGCTTCGGCGTGCGTTGCACGCCTCGCAATGACAGGGTCGCGAAACCTCAGGCCGCGAGCGCGGCCTTGGCCTTTTCGACGATCGCCTGGAAGGCCGCCGGCTCGCGGATGGCGAGATCGGACAGCACCTTGCGATCGACCGTGATCCCGGCCTTGTCGAGGCCGTTGATGAAACGGCTGTAGGTGAGGTCGAAGGCGCGCACCGCCGCGTTGAGGCGCTGGATCCATAGCGCCCGGAAGGTGCGCTTGCGCCGTTTGCGGTCGCGGAAGGCGTATTGGTTGGCCTTTTCGACCGCCTGCTTGGCGATCCGGATGGTGTTCTTGCGCCGGCCGAAATAGCCTTTGGCGGCTTTCAGGACTTTCTTGTGCTTGGCATGCGAGGTGACGCCGCGTTTGACCCGGGCCATGACTAACTCCTTGATTCTTAGATAATTATTCTACGAGAATGGGGCACTCAGCCGTTCGGCAGGAAGAATTTCTTGATCTTCTCGCCGTCGGTCTTGAACAGCACATTGGTGCCGCGGAGCTGGCGGATCTGCTTCTTGGTCCGCTTGATCATGCCGTGGCGCTTGCCCGACTGGGCATAGAGCACCTTGCCGGTACCGGTAATCTTGAAGCGCTTTTTGGCGCCCGACTTGGTCTTGATCTTGGGCATTTTGGCTCTCCTTTTCCGGGCGAGACCATGGGTTGACACCCGGTCTGCCGGTGATCTGCTCGAAATGAGCGTGCTTGATTGAGCACTGCGCCGCTGCCACGGCAGCCCTAATGAGCCGGGCGGCGGGAGGCCGCGTTATGGCAGAGCCGGTATGCGAAGGCAACCGGGGCGCAGCGGTGGTTTTTTACCAATTGCCGCGGGGCCCGTCGCCGTCCCGCGAACGAAACGGCCTATAAGGGGTTGGACGAAGGGAGCCGGGCCTTGAACGGGCCAATCCGGGCGAAAGGCCAACGGGAGACAGGATGACAAACCCCTCGAAGCCATATTCTTCGACAATGACCATCGTCCGCCTGGCATCGGCGGCCGCATTCCTGCTGCTCGGCGCCGGCGCCGCATCGGCGGCGAGCTTCGACGGCAACTGGAGCGTGGTGATCATCACCGAATCGGGAAGCTGCGACGCGGCCTATCGCTACCGGCTGCGCATCCAGAACGGCGTCGTCCATTACGATGGCGAAGCCGACGTCAACGTCTCCGGCAAGGTCGACCCCAATGGCGCGGTCAGGGTCTCGGTGGCGCGTGGCCAGCAGCACGCCGACGGCGCCGGTCGCCTCAACGGCGATGCGGGGGCCGGCACCTGGAGCGGCGTCTCGTCCGCCGACCGCTGCCAGGGCCGCTGGGAGGCGGAGCGGCGATAAGCCTTCGCGCCGGCGCCCGACGCAAAACGCCCGCGGCGGGGCCGCGGGCGTCGTGACGCGATTGCGACCATGCGCGGATCAGCGCGGCGCCAGGATCATCACCATCTGCCGGCCTTCGAAGCGGGCATCCGATTCCACCTTGGCCATCTTGGAGGTGTCTTCCTTGACCCGGTCGAGCAGCTTGATGCCGAGCTCCTGGTGCGCCATCTCGCGGCCGCGGAAGCGCAGGGTCACTTTGACTTTGTCGCCTTCCTCGAAGAAGCGGATCATCGAACGCATTTTCACGTCGTAATCGTGGTCGTCGATCATCGGCCGGAACTTGATTTCCTTGACCTCGACGACCTTCTGCTTCTTGCGGGCTTCGGCCGCCTTCTTCTGCTCGGCATATTTGTATTTGCCGAAATCGAGCAGCTTGCAGACCGGCGGCGTGGCATTGGGCGAAATCTCGACAAGGTCGAGGCCGGCCTCCTGGGCCACGCTCAATGCTTCTGCGATGGGTACGGTGCCTTTGTTGGCGCCGTCTTTGTCGATCAGGTGTACCTCGCGGGCACGGATCTCATCGTTGATGCGCGGGCCGTCCTTTTGGACGGGCGGCGCGGTTCTCATCGGGCGACGAATGGGTAAATTCTCCTCATGCTGTTGAAACGGCCTTTCACGATCCTCCCTAGCGCGGAACGGTTGCACCGCGGTTAAGAGCCTCGTTACTCGGATATATAGCAGAATCGGGACAAACCACACCCGAGTCAACGCCATTCGGGGCGCTTTTCCGATGCCGGCTGGCGGGCTAACCCCATACCTGCCATCAAGGCGCCAAGGCACGCCCCGGAAGCCTCCGATGACCGAAACCCTGAAATTCATCGACGTCGGCCGTGGCGCCGAGGCGCGCCGGATCGCGGTGCGGGCGCGCGACGGCGCGGCGCCTGCCGACGCGGCGGCAGCCGCCGCGGCGCTTGGCGGCGCAACGCCCGGGCTGTTCTGGCTCGGCGGCTTCAAGTCCGACATGAAGGGCACCAAGGCCGAGGCGCTCGCCGCCTTCGCGGCGCACAGGGGGCGCGGTTTCGTGCGCTTCGATTATTCCGGGCATGGCGAATCGCAGGGCGATTTCGCCGACGGCACGATCGGGCGCTGGCTGGAGGAAAGCTTGGCGGTGTTCGAGGCGTTCTGCCGCGGCCCGCAGGTCGTGATCGGCTCCTCGATGGGCGGCTGGCTCGCGCTCCTGCTCGCGCGCGCGCTGCGGCGCCCGCCCACGCGGCCCGCGCGCCTCGCCGGCATGGTGCTGATCGCGCCGGCGGTCGATTTCACCGAGGAGTTGATGTGGAAGAAATTCACGCCGGCCGCCCGGCGCGAGCTGGAGGAGAGCGGCGCCTGGCAACGGCCCTCGCAATACGGCAACGCGCCCTACCCGATCACGCGCCGCCTGATCGAGGAGGGCCGCCGGCACCTGCTGCTCGGCGGGCTGATCGAGACCGCCTGCCCGGTGCGCATCCTGCAGGGGGTCGAGGATCCGGACGTGCCGTGGGGCCACGCGGTCGAGCTCGTCTCCCGGCTCGGCCAGGACGACGTAGTGCTGTCGCTGGTGAAGGACGGCGACCACCGCCTGTCGCGCCCGGAGGATCTCGAGCGGCTGATCGCGGCGGTGGAGGAGTTTTAGCCGCACGCACGGTTAACCTCTCCCCGCTTGCGGGGAGAGGTCGACATCCGAGCGAGAGCGAGGATGTCGGGTGAGGGGGCTTCTCCGCAAGTCTGAGCTCAGCCGATGCACCCCCTCACCCCGACCCTCTCCCCGTAAACGGGGAGAGGGAGCGCAAGCTCAGCAGTTGTCCGCGTCCCCCGCCGCATGCAGCGCTGTCAGCCCCTCGCGAAACGTCGGATAGCGCAGCGTCACGCCGAGCCCGCGCTTGAGCCGCTCGTTGCGCACGCGCCGGTTCTCGGCGTAGAAGCTCGCCGCCATCGGCGTCATGGTGGCGACGGCTTCGGCAAACGGGATCTCGGGCGGCGGCGGCATCCCGAGCAACTGCGCCGCGAAGACGATCGGATCGCCCGGCGGGGTCGGCGCGTCGTCGGTCACGTTGAAGATGCCGTCGGCACCCTGCGCGACCGCGGCGTCGATCGCCTGCGCGATGTCGGCCACATGGATGCGGTTGAACACTTGGCCGGGCTTGGCGATGTTTCGCGCCCGCCCGAGCCGCACATTGATGAGCGCGTTCTGTCCCGGCCCATAGATGCCGGCGAGCCGCAGGACCGCGACCGGGACCTGGCGCTGCCGGCCGAGCGCCTGCCAGGCCTGCTCGGCTGCGACGCGCTCGCGCGCGCGCTCATGCGTGGGCGCGGTTGCGGTCGTCTCGTCGACCCAGGCGCCGCCGTGATCGCCATAGACCCCGATGGTCGACAGCAGCACGGCGCTGCGCAAGGCCGGCGCGGCGGCGAGTGTGTCATGCAGCGCGCCGAGCACCGGATCGCCCTGCGGGTCGGGCGCGGCCGAGGTCAGCACCGCGTCCGCCTCTCGGGTCGCCGCCATCAACGCGGGCGACGGCGCCTCGCCGCCGAACACCAGCATCTCGACGCGCCGGCCGCCGAAGCCGCACCGCGCCAGCGCATCCGCGCGCTCCGCGTGGTGCCGATGATACGGCCGAAGCGGCCGCCGAACCCGGCCACATAGTGCTGGGCCGAGTAGCCGAAGCCGAAGCAGAGCAGGGTGGACATCAGACTCTTCTAGAGCATGGTCTGGTGAAACTGAACCACGCGCTCCGTCATGCCCGGGCTCGGCCCGGGCATCCACGTCTCGATGCGTCGGCAAGAACAAAGACGTGGATGGCCGGGACAAGCCCGGCCATGACGGATGCTTGGCAATACGGAAAATGGCATCCGCCACTTGATCGCGCCGTGGTCTGGGACTACCCACATCCGCATCATGGACCGCAACCGCAAGATTCTTCCCGGGCACAACATCGCGCGCAGCGCCGGATGCGGCGTCCCGCGCCAACGACCGGCCGCGGGTGGCTGAGCTTCCGCGAGCGCTGGTTCTGGGGTGTAACGGCCAGGACGGCAGTTACCTCGTGGAGCATCTGTTGCGCCGCGGCTACGAGGTGGTGGGCGCCGCGCGCCAGCCGCAGGCGGCCTATCGCGTCGCGGGCGAGGCCTTTCGCTACGTTTCCCTCGATCTGCGCCATGCCGACGGTCTGAGCAAACTTCTCGTGACGGTGCGGCCGCGCTTCATCTTTCATGTCGCCGCCGTGCATGGCGAGGCCGGCAGCCGCTACGAGCCGATCTGGCAGGACATGCTGGCGGTCAATGTCGGCGCCACCCATGTGTGCCTGGAATATCTCCGCACCCGATGTCCGGAGGGCGGCCTCGTCTATGCGGGTTCGTGCAAGACGTTCGGTCCGGTCTACCCGCGCGTGGTGACCGAAAAATCGCGCCAGACCTCGCCCTGTCTCTATTCGGTGACCAAGAACGCGTCGCGCGAGCTCATCGACGTTTACCGCCGCGACCACGGCACGCGGGCGTCGGTGCTCCATCTCTTCAACCACGAGTCCGAGCGGCGCGCCGCGAGCTTCTTCGTTCCGACCCTGGTGTCGGCATTGCGGGGCGCCTTGGCCGACAAGCGCCACCGCGTCGAGGTCGCGAGCCTGCGCTTCTATTGCGACTGGGGCTCGGCCGAGGAATACATGGACATCGCGGTCGACGTCGCGGAACGCGCGCTCGGGCAGGATTTCATTCTGGCGACCGGCCACACGCACACGGGCGAGAGCCTGGCGAAGGAGCTCTTCGCGCGCCACGGCCTCGACCATCGCGTCCACGTGATCGAACGCCGGGTGCCGAACGAGGCCGCGCGGCACTTCCGGGCGTCGGTCGACAAGCTCGCCAAGGCGTTGGGCCGCCGGCCCGTGGTGAGCATCGTCGAGGTCTGCGAGAAGATACTGGCGGCGGGGAACGCGAGCGCCAACAAAGGCTGACTCCGTCATGCCCGGGCTTGTCCCGGGCATCCACGACTTAGGCGCGCGCCGACAAGAAAGACGTAGATGGCCGGGACAAGCCCGGCCATGACGACTGCATCATCCGAGCGCTGCCGCCCACTCCTCGGCCACCGTCGGATCCGACTCGCCCGCTCGCCGCTCCGCTGCCAGCGCCACCAGCCGCTCCCGCCCCGCCAGCCGCGACAGCGCCCAGACGGCCGCGCCGCGCACCAGCGGCGCCGCATCATCGAGCCGCTCCTCCGCCACAGGGACGAGCGCCGGCTCGCCGCTGTTGCCGATCGCGATCAGCACATTGCGCACGAAGCGGTCGCGGCCGGTGCGCTTGACCGGCGACTTGGTGAACAGCGCGCGGAACGCCGCATCGTCGAGCCGCGCCAGATCGGCGAGCCCGGGCGCCGTCAGCGTGTCGCGCGCCGCGAGCTTCGCCTCGCGGCCCTGCTGGGCGAACTTGTTCCACGGACACACCGCCAGGCAATCGTCGCAGCCATAGATGCGGTTGCCCATGAGCGGGCGCAGATCGCGCGGGATCGGCCCCTTGTGCTCGATCGTGAGATAGGAAATGCAGCGCCGCGCATCGAGCCGGTAGGGCGCCGGAAACGCCGCCGTCGGGCAGACGTCGAGGCAGGCGTGGCAGGCGCCGCAATGATCCGTTTCGGGCGCGTCCGCCGGCAGATCGAGCGTGGTGAAGAGCGCGCCGAGGAACAGCCACGACCCGTATTGCCGCGACACCAGGTTGGTGTGCTTGCCCTGCCAGCCGAGCCCCGCGCTGGCGGCGAGCGGCTTCTCCATCACGGCCGCGGTATCGACGAAGACCTTCACGTCGCCGCCGGCACTTGCCACCAGCCAGCGCGCCAGCGCCTTGAGGCGCTTCTTGATGACGTCGTGATAGTCGTCGCCGCGCGCATAGACCGAGATCGCGCCGCGCGTGCGCGCCGCCAGGATGGCGAGCGGATCGCCCGCCGGCCCGTAATTGACGCCGAGCATCACGATGGCGCGCGCCTGCGGCCACAGCCTCGATGGATCGCCGCGGCGCTCCGGCGTGGCGGCGAGCCAGTCCATGTCGCCGTGATGGCCGGCGGCGAGGAAACGCGCGAGAGCGTCCTTGGCCGGCGCGATCGCGTCGGGCCGCGTCACCGCGACGGCGTCGAAGCCGAGCGCGCGGGCCTGCGTGGCGAGTGCGGTCTTGAGTGCGGCCGGATCGGTCAGAAGTCGAGGTCGGCGTAGGTTTTCGACGGCGGGATTCCGGCGTGGATGTCGACCAGCAGCGGGCGGAAGGACGGGCGCGACTTCACCCGCGCGTACCAGTGCTTTGCCGCCTCGTCTTCTTGCCACGGAACGTCACCCAGATAGTCGAGCGACGACAGATGCGCCGCCGCCGCGAGGTCCGCATAGGACATCCGCTCGCCCGCGAGCCAGTCGCGCGTGCGCGCCAGCCAGCCGATATAGGAAAGATGATAGCGGATGTTGGCGAGCGCCGCACGGATCGCCTCCATGTCGGGCGAACCGCCGCCCTGCTGGCGGCTCATGTGGCGCTTGAACACCCGCTCGGTGGCGAGCGGCCCGCTGACTTCGGCGAAGAATTTCTCGGTGAACCAGCCCATCAGCCGCCGCACCTCGACCCGCTCGTCGGTATCGTGCGGCATCAGCCGGCGCTCGCCCATGTCGGCGCCGCGGGTCTCCTCGAGGTATTCGACGATGGTGCGCGCCTCCGGAACGGGCGGGCGTCCCTCCTCGACCAGCACCGGCACGGTCCCGGCCGGATTGAGCGCCAGGAATTCGTGCCGGCGTTCCCAGGCGTTTTCCTCGACCAGCCGGGGGCTGACCCCGTATTCGCCGAGCGCGAGGCGAACGAAGCGGGAATTCGGGCAAAATCGATGGTGAAAAAGCGTCAGCATGAGCTTTTTTGAGAAGAGGCCCGGCCGTCGCCCGGGCACGCCCCACAATCGGGCGGCAGCAGTATAGAAAATCTTAATGCGACCTAATCAGGGCGGGCCCGGCAAAGATCGGGCATTGCCCTGGTGGCCCGCATGGAGGAAAAACAGGCCGCGATTCGACCCTTCGACCCGGTCCGCCCCCGGCGGACGTTCTCTCGCGGAGCCGCGACCCATGGAAGACCTCATCAAGGCGGCGGTGCTCGGCATCGTGGAAGGCCTGACCGAATATATTCCGGTGTCCTCCACCGGCCATCTGCTGCTGATGCAGCATTTCTTCGGCTTCGGCGATGAGGGTTTCGGCAACACCTTCGCGGTGCTGATCCAGTTCGGCGCCATCCTGGCGCTGCTGTCGATCTATTTCGGCCGGCTGGTGCGCCTCGCGCTCGGCTTCTTCAAGGACGCGACCGACCGGCGCTTCGTGCTTGGGGTG
>DATBBS010000168.1:0-1657 GCA_036270895.1 Xanthobacteraceae bacterium | reverse complement strand
GCGCGAGGAGCGGCTGCACCGCCGTAGCAAGTCCTTCGACAAGGGCCACTTCGACGAAGATCAGCGGCTCGCCTGGTAGTGCCGGATGGAAGAAGCCGAAGCAGCGGCGGTCGGGCGCCAGCCGACGCCTGAGATCCTCCCAGCCCCGGATCTCGTGCACCGCCTCGTAGGCGATCAACTTCTCCGGCACCGCGGCCGGGCTCTGCCAGTCAATCCGGCGCAGTTCGAGGAAACCGCGGTTGAACCAGGACGCGAAGAGGTGCTTGAGGTCGGCATCGAGCCGCCTCAACTCCGGCGCATTGCGAAATTGGCTTGCCAGCTCCTCGCGCATGGCCACCAAGGCGGCCGTGCCGCCGGGCGACATGTTCATGCGACGCAGTAGCTCCTGCCGGGGCGGATCGGCGGCCTGGGCAAGACGAGCCGCCGTTTCGGCGCTCGGTTCTGCGAGATAAGCCTCAGCGGCGGCGCGCAACGGGGACACTTCCGGATGGAAGCCGGTCGCCAGGAAGCGATGAAACGCGGACCGGTCCTCCGTCCCCAGCGTCCGCAGGCAATCGTGCAACTCACGCGCGACGACCGCGCCGGATGCCTCGCCGCGCTCGGAAAGCAACGCTTCGGTGAGGCGCTTCGCCCGCTGCAGCGGCGGCGTCGTGGCGGACACCCCGGTATCTGCGCCGCCGCGCGTGGCGAGCGAAGCCCAGAGGCGATCGAGCCACGAGCGGGGATCGGCGAGCCTCGAGGGGCGTGTCTTTTCCGTGGACGCAATCATGTCTGGTTCCTCCGACAATCAGTGGCAGTGCCGGATCGAGGTGTGCGCTAACGGAAGCGCGCGGGAGGTTCGTAGAGCCCGCCGGAGCAGCGGACCAGATCGTCTATGGTGTGGGCGGCGAGCAGGTCGCGCGTCGCGGACTGCGGGTCGATGCCGAGATCGGCGGGCAGCATCACGATGCCGCGCCGGCGCAGATCCGCGGTTGTTTTCACTGACGCCAACCGGCCGAACTCCGTGTGGCCGGCGACGGCGCGCAGCGCCGCGGTGCGTTCCGCGGCCGAGCGGGAGAGCAGCAGGTTGGCGACGCCTTCCTCGGTGATCACGTGGGTGACGTCATCGCCGTAGATCATCACCGGCGGCAGCCGGAAGCCGGCCGTCTCCGCGAGATCGAAGGCGTCGAGCCGCTCGACGAAGCTCGGCGAGCCGTCCGGCTGCTTGGTCTCGACCATCTGCACGACGAGCTTGCGCCCGCGCAGCATGTCGCCCGCCTCGGCTCCGGCCCGCAGCCATGGCGGGCTCGGATGCCGGCGGCCACGCGCATCGGCGCCCATGTTGGGAGCGCCGCCGAACCCGGCGATGCGGCCCTTCGTGGCGGTCGAGCTGTTGGCGTCGGCATCGATCTGTAAGGTCGCGCCGATGAAGAGATCGCAAGCGTAGTGGCCCGCCACCTGCGCCAGCGCGCGGTTCGAGCGCAGGCTGCCGTCGACGCCGACGGGGAAGATGTCGGCATGGGCCGCCATGTAGCGATCCATGCCGAGCTCGGAGCCGAAGCAGTAGACACTCTCGACGGAGCCCGCCTCGATCGCCGGGATCAGCGTGGGGTGTGGGTTCAGGACGAAATGGGTGGCGACCTTGCCGCCCAGGCCTCGGGCCGCGCCGAAGGTCGGC
>DATBBS010000167.1:0-5405 GCA_036270895.1 Xanthobacteraceae bacterium | reverse complement strand
TACATTTGTGTGGCCATCCGGTCCAGGGAGGGCCGCTTCGAACTTGGCGGAGAGCAGGTGCCCTGAAATATGGACTTCCGGTGCTCTGTACCAAGCCGCAATAGTACAGAGGTCCGGAGAAAAATGGCCCCTCGGAGAACGCGAAGGCTGGGGCGGCCCCCTATGTGCTCCAGAGGTCACCGCCAAAATAGCCGCGCCGCTGGGCCCAATGGGCGGCACCAGTCGAACGGAGAACCGACATCTCTTGGGACAGTGGCGGAGGGAGTGGGATTCGAACCCACGGTACGGTTTCCCGTACACACGCTTTCCAAGCGTGCGCCTTAAGCCACTCGGCCATCCCTCCGACGCACCCCCTCTTGCAGGCGCGGGCGGATTTTTTCAAGCAAAAGACGCGCGGGCCGAGGCCGTGGCACGGAGCCCCGCAGGATCGAGAGAGACGCAGATTAACCAAACAAGTGCAATACGTTAACGGAGGCCGGCAATCCGGGCCCACGGACGCGCCGGGGCTTCCGCCACTTGAAAAGCGCCGTCCCAGGCCACATTGTGGCGCGATGGCTCCCTTTCCCGACGATTACCTGCTCCGGCCCGATCCGACGGATCCGCGGCTGACCGAGCACGTGCGCGGCATCGACCAGACCGGGGCGCCGGTCGAGACCGCCGTGACGGTCGAGCGCGCGCTCACGATCTTCCTCAACGCGCAGGAGATCGTCACCGCGATGACGATCAACGACTATCCGGAGTATCTGGCGCTCGGCTATCTGCTCAACCAGAACATGATCTCGCCCGACGACGTGATCAGCGGCGTCGACTATGACGAGGAGCTCGCCGTCGTGGTGGTGCGCACCGAGCGCGCCACGAATTACGAAGAGAAGCTCAAGAAGAAGGTGCAGACCTCGGGCTGCGCGCAGGGCACCGTGTTCGGCGACCTCATGGAGGTGATCGAGAACGCAAAGCTCCCGGCCGCGACGCTGCGCACCTCCTGGCTCTACGCGCTCGCCCGCAAGATCAACACCACGCCCTCGCTCTATCTCAAGGCCGGCGCGATCCACGGCTGCGTGCTCGCGAAGGAGGATCGCCCGCTGGTCTACATGGAGGACGTCGGCCGCCACAACGCGATCGACAAGATCGCGGGCTGGATGTTCCGCCATCAGGTGCCGGCGCATGACAAGATCTTCTACACCACCGGGCGGCTCACCTCCGAGATGGTGATCAAGGCCGTGCGCATGGGGATTCCGATCGTGGTGTCGCGTTCGGGCTTCACCGCCTGGGGCGTCGAGCTCGCCCGCAAGGCGAACCTCACCCTGATCGGGCGCGCGCGCGGCAAGCGTTTCGTGGCGCTGGCGGGCGAGAACCGCATCGTGTTCGACCAGGATCTCTCCTACGTCGAGGAGGAAAGCGCGAAGCACCGGCGCAAGGCGGCGGTGCATGACGAGTGAGTTGCTGGATCCCCTCCCTCGCTTGCATCCGAAATCGGACTTGTCCGATTTCGGCACTTTAAATCGGCCGAAGTCGGATAAATCCGACTTCGGTTGGAGGGGCGCGAGCGAAGCTCGCCGGGAGGGGGCGCCGCTTGCTCATGCGTGTGTGGCTTCCCCCTCCCCGCCCCCCCCCGTAAACGGGGGAGGGAGAAGAAGCGCATGACCACGCATCCCCCAACGCTCGGCCTCGTGCTCGCGGGCGGGCTTGCCCGCCGCATGGGCGGCGGCGACAAGGCGCTGCTGCGGATCGGGCAGGCCACCATCCTGGAGCGGGTGCTCGACCGGCTCACCCCGCAATGCAGCGCCGTGATCCTCAACGCCAATGGCGACCCGGCGCGCTTCGGTTTCACGCATTTGCCGGTGGTGGCGGACGATGTGCCGGGGTTTGCCGGGCCGCTCGCCGGCATCCTGGCGGGCCTCGATTGGGCGGCAACGCACGCGCCGGACGTCGCCTGGGTCGCGAGCGTGCCGGGCGACTGCCCCTTCCTGCCGCGCGACATGGTGGCGCGCCTGCACGCGGCTCGCGTCGCGGACGATCAGCCGCTCGCCTGCGCGCGCTCCGGCGCGTGGCGCCATCCGGTGGTGGGGCTGTGGCGGGTCGCGCTGCGCGACGATCTGCGCCACGCGCTGGTGACGGAAGGCCTGCGCAAGATCGAGGTCTGGACCGGCCGCCACGGCGTCGCCATCGCGGATTGGCCGACGGCGCCGGTCGATCCCTTCTTCAACGTCAATACGCCCGAGGATGCGGCCGAGGCCGGCCGGATCGCCCTGCAGCATGAGGGCGCATGAGACGTTTCGCCGATTGAACTCCCATTCGGGTTCCGATGTGGTAAGTTGTTCCGGGCCATCGTCCGGGGAGATCGAGCCATGCGCATTTTCGTCACCGCCTGTATCGCCGCCGCCGTCATCGCGGTCGTGGGGGCCCTTACCCTCAGCGTCATCCAGAAACCGGCCGATGTCGCCTTCGCGACCGAGGCCGTGCGGATCTGATCAGGCTGAGTCCGACAGCGCGGCGTAAGACAGGAATCCGACGGTCGCGCCCGGCTCGACCGTGGTGGTGCTTTCGCCGAGCTCGACCAGGCCCGCGGTCTCGGTCAGCGACGTGATCACGCCGGCCCCGTCCTGGGCGAACTTGACCGCTTCGATCGCACCGTCGGGCCCCGTCCGCAGCGCGGCGCGGACATACTCCCGCCGCCCGCCTTTCTTGCGATACGCGAAGGCGGCCCGCACCGGAAACGGCCGTAGCGGCGGCACCGCGGCGCCGGCCAGCCGCAGCAGCAACGGCCGCACCACGCGCACGAAGGTGACGAACACCGCCGCCGGATTGCCCGGCAGCCCCGCAAAGGCGGCGCCGGTGCCGGGAGTCGGCCCCGGAATGACGCCCATCGCGACCGGCCGGCCCGGCTTGATGGCGACGCGCCAGAACACCAGCCGGCCGATCTTCTCCACCGCGGCGCGCACATGGTCGGCCTCCCCGGTCGAGACGCCGCCCGAGGTAAGCACCAGATCGTGCCCGATCGCGGCCTCGCCCAAAGCGGCCGCCAGAATCGCCGGATCGTCCGCCAGGATGCCGAGGTCGGTGACGTCGGCGCCGAGCTTTCGCAGCAGGCCCGCCAGCAGATAGCGGTTGGCGTCATAGATCGCGCTCGCGCGCCGCGGCGTGCCCGGCTCGACGACCTCGTCGCCGGTGGAGAACAACGCCACCCGGATTCGCCGCCGCACCGGCAGCGCCGCGAGCCCGACCGCGGCCGCAAGCGCGAGGTCGCGCGCCGCGAGCGGCCGCCCGGCCGGCAGCGCGATGGCGCCCTTCTTCACGTCCTCGCCGGCGAGCCGCCGGTTCGCGCCGGCTTTCAGCCCGGGCGGCACGATCACGGCGTTTGCCTCGAGGCGGCAATCCTCCTGCATGAAAACCGTGTCCGCCCCTTGCGGCATCGGCGCGCCGGTGAAGATGCGGATCGCCTCGCCCGCCACCAGCGGCCGCCCCGCCGCGGCGCCCGCCGTGACGCGATCGACGACCGCGAGCCGCGTCTCGGTCGCGCCCGCAAGATCGCCGTGGCGCACCGCGTAGCCGTCGACCGCCGAATTGTCGAAGGGCGGCAGGTCGAGGCCGGCCACGATATCGCGCGCCAGCACGCGGCCGAGCGCTTCACGCAAGTGCGCGTCCTCGATCTCGGCGACCGGCTGGACGCGCGCCTCGATCAGCCGCTCCATCTCGGCGACCGGCAACAGCGGACCCGCGAAGGCGAAGCAGTCGTCGGTGAGCTGGGCCATCACGGGCCCCCGTGGCGGCGCGCCGCCGGCGCGAAAGCGGCCGCATGCGCGAGCAGGATATCGATGATCGCGGCGGAATCGTCGAGGCCGACGCGCGGCACCGTGGCGTGCGGCAACGCCACGTCGGACGCGATCGCCACGATATGGGGGTCGTCGGGGTGCAGGAGCGGCTTGCCCACGGCGGCGCGAAAGACCTCGAGCTTGGGGTGCGGCTCGCGCTTGTAGCCCTCGACGATCACCAGGTCGACGGGCGCGAGCTTCGCCAGCAGGTCCGGCAGCCGCGGCTCGCTTTCCTGGCGCAGCTCGTGGATGAGGGCAAAGCGCCGCTCGGAGGCGATCAGCACCTCGGTGGCGCCGGCCAGGCGGTGGGTATGGGAATCCTTGCCCGGCTGGTCGACCTCGAAGGCGTGATGGGCGTGCTTGACGGTCGAGACCGTCAGCCCGCGGGCGATGATGTCGGGAATGAGCCGGGCGAGGAGCGTCGTTTTGCCGGCGCCGCTCCAGCCGGCGAGACCGATGATGCGCATGCCCCCTTATAGCAAAACGCCCGGCGCAACAGCGCCGGGCGAATGCACATTCATAGGGAGTCGGGAGGCCGCCCTACTCCGCCGGATGAGGTGCCGCTCTCGAAGGCGGCACCGCGCCGGGGGATTTGGCGAGCTCCTCCTCGACCCACAGGCGATGATGCTGCCTCGCCCAGTTGAGATCGACCTCGCCGGTTCCCATGGCCTCGAAGGCCCCCTCCATGCCGATGGTGCCGATATAGATGTGGCCCAGCATGGCGGCGACGAACAGCAGCGCCACGATGCCGTGGACGATCTGCGCCAGCTGCATGCCGGCGATATCGGTGAGGTAGAAGGGGAACATCATCAGGTAGCCGGTCGCCGCGACCAGGCCGCCGCCCAGCACCACGATCCAGTAGATCATCTTCTGGCCGGCGTTGAAGCGTTGGGCCGGCGGATGCTTGTCGCCGACCATGCCGCCGCCTTCCTTCAGCCACTCGACATCGACCCTGTTGGGGATGTTCCACGCGATCCACATCAGGAGGATCACGATCACCCCGAGCGTGAAGGGGAAGCTGAGAAAATTATGCGCGTATTTCGCCCATTGCGACCAGGTCGAAAAACCCTCGGCGCCGACGAGGGGAAGCAGCAGCCGCTTGCCGAAGGTGATGTTGAGGCCCGACAGCGCGAGCACGATGAAGCATGACGCCGTCATCCAGTGCACGAAGCGCTCGAAGGTATTGAAGCGCAGGATGGTGCGGCCCGAGCGCCCTGCCACGATCTTCACCATGCCGCGGATCAGATAGAACAGCACCAGCGCGAGCAGGATGCCGAGGATCGCGATCGCCCCGATCCACGGCAGCGTGACCTCGTGGAAGGAACGCCAGTCGCGGCCGGCGGGCTGCTCCAGATTGTAGGATTTCGTGTCGGGGATCGTGCCGCGGCCGTGGATGATGCGCATCTGCTCGAGCAGCTGATCTTCCTTGACCGAGCTGGCGGTCGGGTTGACCGAGTTCGGCTGCTGAGCGCTCGCCGGCTGGCTGAAAATCGCGAGCCCGACCAGTGCCAACGTCGCGAGCATGAGGCGGCAAATCTTGAGAAGCGCCGGCATATCTGCTCCTCCTTTTGGTTGTCCGGCCCGCGGGCCCGGATG
>DATBBS010000166.1:0-31349 GCA_036270895.1 Xanthobacteraceae bacterium | reverse complement strand
CGTCACCATCGTGATGATCGAGCACGACATGGACGTGGCGCTGGAATTCGCCGAGCGGATATCGCTCCTGCATTTCGGCGAGGTGATCGTCGAGGGATCGCGCGCCGAGGTGGTGGCCGATCCGCGCACGCGGGAGGTCTATCTTGGGCACTAGTGCGGCGCTCACGATCGACGACGTCGATGCCTTCTACGGGGACAGCCATGTCCTGCAGAAGGTGTCGTTCTCGGCCGGCGAGGGCCGCCTCCTCGGATTGCTCGGCCGCAACGGCGCCGGCAAGACGACCTGCATGAACGTCACCGTCGGCCTGTTGTCGGCGCGCCGCGGCGCGGTCGGGGTGTTCGGCCATGACGTGACCCGGCTGCCGCCGGAGCAGATCGCCGCCCGCGGGGTCGCGCTGGTGCCTCAGGGCCGCCGCGTCTTCAAGAGCCTCACGGTGCGCGAAAACCTGATCGTGGCGGCGCGCCCGCCGGCCCAGGGCGGACCGGCGGTCTGGACCCTCGACACGGTGTTCCGCATGTTCCCGCGGCTCGCCGAGCGGCGCGGCCAGATGGCGGCGCATCTCTCCGGCGGCGAGCAGCAGATGCTGGCGATCGGGCGCGCCCTGATGGCCAATCCGCGCGTGCTGCTGATGGACGAGCCGTCGGAGGGCCTGGCGCCGCAGATCGTCGCCGAGGTGATGTCGACCATCCGCCGGCTGAAGGAGAGCGGGCTTTCCATCGTGCTGGTCGAGCAGAATCCCAACCTGGTCTTCGACATCGCGGACGACATCGTGATCCTCAACAGCGGGCGGGTCGCGGTGGTCGAGGCGGCAGCCACCCTCAAGGGCGGCGGCGTCGACCTGCGCCAGCATCTCGGCGTGTTCTGAGGCGCTGTCCACAACGATATTGCGTCGCAATATGGCCGGCTTGCGGAACCCCGGCCCTTTGCATTACATTACATTTGTTGGCGGCTCCGGCCGCCCGGCAAGAACGAGTGGGAAGAGGAACGCGACCATGGCTTGGACGACCCCGACTCTCGTCGAGATCTGCATCGGCCTGGAAATCAACGGCTATCTGCCGGCTGAGATCTGATCCACCTGATCGCCTGACGGCGCCCCCATGGGGCGGCTGACCGCCATCGTCCTCGGTGCCGCCGGGGGCGGTGGTTTTCCGCAATGGAATTGCCGGTGCGGCGTGTGTCGTCTCGCCTGGGACGGCGATCCGCGCGTCGCGCGCAGCACGCAGGCGAGCCTCGCGGTCACCACCGACGCGCGCAGCTACATCCTCCTCAACGCGTCGCCCGATCTGCGCGAGCAGATTGCGCAGATTCCCGCGCTGCAGCCGCAGGCGGGAGTTCGCGGCAGCCCGATCGCCGCGGTGGTGCTGACCGGCGCCGAGATCGACCAGACCGCCGGCCTGCTGGCGCTGCGCGAGCGTCATGGCTTCACGATCCACGCCAGCGCCGAGACCCTGCGCACGGTCGCCGCCAATCCGATGTTCAACGTGCTGGCACCCGACCTGGTGGCGCGCCGGCCCTGCGCGATTGGTTCTTCGATTCAATTGTCCGACGATCTGCAGGCCGAGCTCTTCACCGTGCCTGGCAAGATCCCGCTCTATCTCGAGGGCGACGCTCCCGAATTGGCGGCCGAGACCGAGGCCAATGTGGGCGTCGAGTTGGTGGGCGGCGGCCGCCGGCTCGCCTATGTGCCGGGCTGCGCCGCCGTCACGCCGGCCCTGCTGGCGCGCCTTGCGCGAGCCGACGTGGTGCTGTTCGACGGCACGCTATTCGTCGATGACGAGATGATCGCGTCCCGCACTGGCGCCAAGACCGGCCGCCGCATGGGCCACATGCCGATCGACGGCGAGGGCGGCTCGCTCGCGGCGCTCGCCGGCCTGCCGGGCCGGCGCATCTATATCCATATCAACAACACCAACCCGATCCGGGTCGCCGGCTCGCCGGAGCGCCGCAAGGTCGAGGCCGCGGGCTGGGAGATCGCGGCGGATGGCCTTAAGATCGTGCCATGAAGCTCTTGTCGCCGGACGAGCTCGAATCGAGGCTGCGCGCCATCGGGGCGGCGCGCTATCACCGGCTGCATCCGTTCCATAACCTGCTGCATGGCGGTCAATGCACCAGGGGCCAGGTCCAGGCCTGGGCGCTCAACCGCTACTACTATCAGGCCATGATCCCAGTGAAGGATGCGAGCCTGATCGCGCGCTGCCGCGACACCGATATCCGCCGCGAGTGGCGCCGGCGCCTGGTCGATCATGACGGTGCGCAAGCCGGCGAGGGCGGCATCGCGCGCTGGCTCAAGCTCACCGACGGGCTGGGGCTCGCGCGCGACTATGTCATCTCGCTCGCCGGCATCCTGCCGGCGACGAGATTTGCGGTCGACGCGTATGTGCGCTTTGTCGCCGAAAAATCGCTGCTCGAGGCGATCGCCTCCTCGCTCACCGAGCTGTTCTCGCCGGTGATCATCAGCGAGCGCATGGACGGGATGCTCAAGAGCTACGATTTCGTCACTGCCGAGACGCTCGCCTATTTCACCGCCCGGCCGCCGCAGGCGCGCCAGGATTCCGACTTCGCGCTCGCCTACGTGAAAGAGAATGCGCGGACACCCGAGCAGCAGCAGCTCGTGCTGGCGGCGCTCGAGTTCAAATGCAGCGTGCTGTGGGCGATGCTCGACGCGCTCTATCACGCCTATGTGGAGCCGAAAATGCCGCCGCCCGGCGTCTTCATTCCGGACGACCAGGGGCGCAAATGAGCGACACCGCACCGGGCATCGCGGACGACGCCCGCCCCACGCTGCCGCGCGGCGTGCGCCTGGTTCACAACGAGGCGCAGGGCGGCTGGGTGCTGCTCGCGCCCGAGCGCGTGTTCAAAGCCGATGCGATCGCGGTCGAGATCGTCAAGCGCTGCACCGGCGCGGCGACCTTCGCCGAGATCGTCGACGACCTGGCGAAGACCTACGCGGCGCCGCGCGAGCGGATATCGGCCGACGTGAGCGCGATGCTGCGCGGCCTCGCCGACAAGAAGCTGATGGAGCTGTGATATCATCCGTCATGCCCGCGCTTGTGGCGGGCATCCACGTCTTCTTTGCTGTTGACCAAGACGTGGATGGCCGGGACAAGCCCGGCCATGACGAATACGGAGTACGCGTAACGTGGCAGTCTCTGGTTCACCGGCATTACCGCGCCCGCTCGGCCTCCTGGCCGAGCTCACCCATCGCTGCCCGCTCGGTTGCCCCTATTGCTCGAACCCGCTGGCGCTCGATCCTCGCCAGGACGAGCTCGATACCGCCACCTGGGCGCGGGTTTTTCGGGAAGCGGCGGCGCTCGGGGTGCTGCAGGTGCATCTGTCGGGCGGCGAGCCGGCCGCGCGGCGCGACCTCGTCGAGATCACGGCGGCGGCGCGCGCCGCCGGGCTCTACACCAATCTCATCACCTCGGGGGTCGGCGTCACCCCCAAGGTGCTGGCGGCGCTCGCTGAGGCCGGGCTCGACCATGTCCAGGTGTCGATCCAGGACAGCGACGCGGCCTCGGCGGACCATATCGCGGGCTATGAGGGCGCCTATGCGCGCAAGCGCGCGCTCGCGGCGGACGTCGTCGCCCTCAAGATGCCGCTCACCGTCAATGCGGTCATCCATCGCGCCAATATCGGGCGGGTGGAAGAACTGGTGACCATGGCGCTCCACATGGGGGCGGCGCGGGTCGAGATCGCCCATGTGCAGTATTACGGCTGGGCCCTGAAAAACCGCGCCGCCCTGATGCCGACGCGCGAGCAGGTCGAGGCGGCGGCGAGAACCGTGGAGGCGCTGCGCGCGCGCCATCACGGCCGCATCGTCATCGACGCGGTGGTGCCGGACTATCACGCCCGCTTTCCCAAACCCTGCGTCGGCGGCTGGGGCCAGCGCTCGCTCAACGTGACGCCGGCCGGCCGGGTGCTGCCCTGCCATGCGGCCGAGAGCATTCCGGGGCTCGAATTCTGGTCGGTCCGCGATCACGCGCTGGACGAGATCTGGACGTCGTCGCCCGCCTTCACGGCCTTCCGCGGCACCGACTATCTGCCGGAGCCATGCCACAGCTGCGAGCGGCGCGAGATCGATTTCGGCGGTTGCCGCTGCCAGGCTTTTGCGCTCACCGGCGACGCGACGGCGACCGATCCGGTGTGCCATCTCTCGCCCCACCATGATCGGGTGGTCGCGCTCGCGGCCGAGCACGACGATCGGTCCTATGCGTATCGCCGAATGTGAGTGGCGGATGGGGGCCCAGCCGCGTCACCGGCGTCATGGCCCGCTCTTGTCCGCCGTAGCTCGAAGCGCGAAGGCGGATGCGCGGACGATGACGGAGGAGAGTGCGGCATGCGATAGCGGTGCCTCCGGCACGATAAATGCGATTGCTTACCACCGCGAAAATATCGGAAACTGAGCCCAAGGGGGGCCCCGCCGGGTTCGGCGACACCGGGCTTCTCCATCAAGGGAGGAATGCATGAAGCCGCAATCCGTATCGGCGCGCGCCCTGCTGCGGGCAGGAACGCTCGCCGCAGCCTTCGCGGTGGCGCTGCCCGCCATGGCGCAGCAGCCGGCCGCCCCGCTGCCCAAGCCGGGGACTCCCGGCGCCCCCAACCAGCCGCTTTACGGCCGGCCCGACAACGAAGCCGCCATCAAGCTCGCCCCGGTTCCGGCGCCGCCGATCGCGGCATCCGTCGACAAGCTTCCGGTCGACAAGCTCAAGCTGCCCAAGGGATTCAATATCGAGGTCTATGCCAGCGGCATTCCCGACGCGCGCTCGCTGCGCCTCGGCGACAAGGGCACGGTCTTCGTCGGCAACCGCCTGCAGGACAAGGTCTATGCGATCACCGAAAAAGACGGCAAGCGCACCGTCAAGGTGATCGCCTCCGGCCTCTACAAGCCGAACGGCGTCGCCTTCCACAACGGCACGCTCTACATCGCCGAATTGTCCAAGATCTCCAAGATCGAAGGCATCGAGGACAAGCTCGACAACCCGCCCAAGCCGACGCTCGTCTACGACAACCTGCCGAAGGACGAGGCCCATGGCTGGAAGTTCATCTCGATCGGGCCGGACAACAAGCTCTATGTCCCGGTCGGCCAGCCCTGTAACGCCTGCATTCCGTCCGACGCGCACGGCCAGATCCGCCGGATGAATCTGGATGGCAGCGGCGTCGAGGTGATCGCGCGCGGCGTGCGCAACACCGTCGGCTTCGACTGGCACCCGGTCACCAAGGAGCTCTATTTCACCGACAACGGGCGCGACTGGCTGTCGGAAGACCTGCCCAATGACGAGCTCAACCGCCTCACCAAGGCGGGCCAGCATTTCGGGTCGCCTTATTGCCTGCAGGGCAACATCCCCGACTCCGAATTCGGCTGGGGCCGCTCCTGCAGCGAGTTCGTGGCTCCCGTCGGGCTCATGGGCCCGCACGCCGCCGCGCTCGGCATGCGCTTCTACAACGGAACCATGTTCCCGGCCGAATACCGGGGCGCGATCCTGGTGGCGCGTCACGGTTCGTGGAACCGCTCGAACAAGTTCGGCGGCGACATCGCGCTCGTGAAGCTCAACAAGGACGGCAGCGTGAAGTCGGTCGAGCCCTTCATCACCGGCTTCCTGGTCGACAATAAATATATCGGCCGGCCGGTGGACGTTCAGCCGATGAAGGACGGGTCGCTGCTGATCTCCGACGATTACGACGGCGCCGTCTATCGCGTGACCTACGGCAACGCCAAGACCGCGAACCGCTGACGCCGATTAGGATGACTCGAGGCCGGGGGCGCGACGCGCCCCCGGCTTTTTTCCGTCACGCGGGGGCGTCGACTTCAACGGAGGATTCGATGCGCGCAATTCTGGCGGCCATTGCGATCGCGGCCGCGCTTCCGGCGGCCGCCGCGACCCTCGAGGAGCGGCTGGCGCCGTGTCTGTCCTGCCATGGCGAGAAAGGCCAGTCCGCCAACCAGGACGTTCCCTCGCTCGGCGCCCAGCAGAAGGACTATGTGCTGGTCCAGCTCTACATGTTTCGCGAAAAGCTGCGCAAGGTCGAGCTGATGAACGAGATGGCCAAAGGCCTGACCGACGACGATCTGCGCGCCTTCTCCGAATTCATCGCCAAGCTCCCCGCGCCGCTCCCGCCGGCCGATGCGAGTGACGCGGCGCGGGTCGCGCGCGCGCAGGAGATCGTCGGCAAGAACCGCTGCAATTCCTGCCACACCTCCACCTTCGTCGGGCAGGACCAGATCCCGCGCATCGCCGCGCAGCGCGAGGACTATCTCTTGCGGTCGTTGCGCGAATACAAGTCGAACGAGCGCCGCAGCTACGATCCCGCCATGGCGTCGGTGGTCGAGCCGCTGAAGGACGAGGATTTCGTCGACCTCGCCTATTATCTGGCGCGGGTGAAGTGAGCGGCGTAGCGCTTTTGCGCTGCAGGGTGGGTTAGGCGCATGCAGGTCGGGTTTACCCGACCTGCGCGATGTAATGCCGATCTCGGGCAAGCCCGAGATCGGTGCGCCGTAACCCACCGCTGTTGCGCGCGGCGGTGGGTTTCGCTTCGCTCAACCCACCCTGCGCTTACGAGGGCGTCGTCGCGTCGAACAGCTTCACCGGCCCCTTGATGGCCTTCCAGGCGAAATGTCCTCCCGCCATGTAGCGCGCGTCGAATCCGGCCTTGCGCAAGACAGCCACCGTCAGGCAGCCGACGTGAAACCCATAGACGCAGAACGCGACGACCGGCGCGGCCTTCGACAGCTCGCCCATCCACTCGTCGACCCGGTCGGGGTCGCGCCAGACCGCTCCCTCCATCATGTCCGGGGATCGGCTGCTGGAATGCCGGGGCCGCGTATCGATGATCTGCACCGGCGTGCCTGAGTCGAGCATCGCCTGCACCTCTTCGACCGTCACGGAGGGAATATCGGCGAATTGCCTCTGCTCGAGCGGTCGCGGCGGCTTCACCCCGACCGCGTCCTCGTAACGGCCATGCACGGCGCTCCAGTCGATGTTGCGCATGAAGGTCGCCACATAGGAGACCGTGTTGGGGCCGAAATCGAGATGATAGGCATGCTCGTGCATGTCGAGCGCGAGCACCGTGATCGCGCCGGCGACGGCGTGGCTGCCCTCGGAGATGCTGTGATTGACGAGCCTGCCGGCGCGCGGCAGCCAGCTCAGCAGAACCCAGCCGGAGCCTCCATCGAGCGAATTAGCCAGCGCCACGAATTCGGCGCGCCAGCGATCGACCGAGCCGAAATCGCGCGCGAGCGCATTCGCCATGGCTTCCGGTATGACGCGCCCGTCCGCGCCAAGGCTCGCAAAATACAATTCGTGCAAGACCAGCGAATTCAGCACCGCCGCCTCGTCCTGCTTCAGGCGGCGGATGACATGCGGCGGCGTCGTGGCGGGATCGAGCGCTTCGAGCTCTTCGGAAAGCGCATTCAGGCGCGTGAAGGCGCCGCCATAGTTGTTCTCATAGTGGCTCTCGATCAGCCGCGGCGTGATGCCCAAAAGGGTCCACGGCCGGCAGAACAGAGGGGCGATCTGATATCGCATGGTGGGTCTCCAGGATGCGCCGCGGGCGCCTGGATGTCGTCATGCCCGACGCAGCCGCGCGGCCGCGGCGACGTCGCCTCGGCTCGCTTCGAACTGGATTGGGGAAAACGACACGCGCCAAGCTCACAGCCCGCAGGCGGGCGATGTGCAGTGCTTGGGCGGATGCCTCTGAAAGCTGGGCGACTGCGATTGAGCCCTACACTTCCCAAATGATCTACCGCACCCGGAAAGTCAAGAGGCCGGTCGTTGTCGGAGCCAAGCGGACATTTGGCGAGGCGCACTTGTCTCACCGGATTCATCAATACGCGTCCTAGCTCGTCGCGCCGGTCGCCAGGTAATAGGCGATCCCGAGCGCCGAGCAGGCCAGCAGCACCTTGATCATGCCGATCTTGAACCGGAAGACCGCGATCAGCGCGCCGAGCGTGAGCACCAGCGACGGCACGTTGATCGAGGCCAGGACCGGCACGTCGACCCGCATGCCGAGCCATTCGGTGGGCCGCAGGTCGGCGAACAGCACGTGCAGCGCGAACCAGATCGCGAGATTGAGCACGACGCCGACGACCGCCGCCGTGATGGTGGCGAGCGCCGCACTCAGGGCCTTGTTGCCGCGCAGCACCTCGATGTAAGGGGCGCCGAGAAAGATCCACAGGAAGCAGGGCGTGAAGGTGACCCAGGTGGCGAGGATGCCGCCGAGCGTGCCCGCCACCATGGGCGGCAGGCTGCCGGGCGCGCGAAACGCTCCCATGAAGCCCACGAACTGCAGCACCATGATGAGCGGGCCGGGCGTGGTCTCCGCCATGCCGAGCCCGTCGAGCATCTCCCCGGGCTTGAGCCAGCCATAGGTCGAGACCGCCTCCTGCGCCACATAGGCGAGCACCGCATAGGCGCCCCCGAAGGTGACCACCGCCATCTTGGAGAAGAACACCGCGATCTGGCTGAACACGTTGCCGGTGCCGAGCCACAGGATCAGGATCATCACCGGCGCGAGCCACAGCACCAGGAACGCGGCTGCGATCTTGAGCGACCAGGCGGTGGTCGGACGCGCATGCGCCGGCATGTCGCTGCCCAGCGCGCTGTCGGCGTCGGAATATTCGCGATCGCTCGCTTTGCCGTGGCCGCCGTCCGCGCTGAACGCCGGGTGGCGGTAATAGCCGCCCAGAAAGCCGATGACGCCGGCCGTCAGGATGATGATCGGGAACGGCACCCCGTAGAAGAAGATCGCCACGGAGGCGGCGGCCGCCAGGCCCACCATGATGTTGTTCTTCAGCGCGCGGCGGCCGATCCGGACCACGGCCTCGAGCACGACCGCCAGGACGGCGGCCTTCAGCCCGAAGAACAAGGCCTGCACCACGCCGACATTCCCATAGGCGGCGTAGATCCAGCTCAACACCATGATGGAGACGAAGCCGGGCAGGACGAACAGCGTGCCCGCCACCAGGCCGCCCTTCGTCTTGTGGAGGAGCCAGCCGATATAGATGGCGAGCTGCTGCGCCTCCGGGCCGGGCAACAGCATGCAGTAGTTGAGCGCGTGCAGGAAGCGCGCCTCGCCGATCCACCTCTTCTGCTCGACCAGGATGCGATGCATCACCGCGATCTGGCCGGCCGGCCCGCCGAAGCTGAGCGCCGCGACCTTGGCCCAGACCCGCACGGCCTCGCCGAACGGGATGCCGTGGGCGGGTGCGTCGCGCTGGATCGATGCGGCTGTCATTGCGGGTTCTTCCGGCGCGGTTGTTCGGGCGATGCGGCCTGCATTGTGGTCATCATTCCGCATCATGCGCCATGAGCCCCGTGCCCCCTGTGGAAAATGCGATTGTCGAGAATAAAACGCGGCGAGGCCGGGCCACGGAAAGGTCCGACCTCGCCGGCGCGCGGTCAGCTCTTGGCGACCGCCGCCTTGTCGAGCGCCGCCCGCAGGCCTTTTGCGAGCTTCACCGCATCGTCATTGGCCCAGAAATGCATGAAATACATGCGGGGCTCTTCGCCAAGCATGTGGCTGTGCAGCGCCGTCACCTCGATGCCATTCTGCCGCAGCGCGCGCAACACCGGGTTGACCTCGTCGCCGGCGAGCACGAAATCGCCGGTGATCGCCGCCTTGGCGTTGCCGGTCGGCTGGAAATTGATCCCGATGGCCATGCCCATCGGCCCGGCGGGCGACAGCGCCATGCCGTTGTCCTGGATCGGCTCGCGGCGCGGCACGTTGAACTGGTAGATCCCGTTATTGGCGGTCCCCTTGACACCGATGATCTGGTCGAGCTGGGCGGTGTCGAGGTCGATCGCGGGCTGCGCCGCCGGCGGCGCCGGAGGCGTCAGCGGCGTCTTGCTCGCCTGCAGGGCGGCGTGGATCGCCTCCGCCATCTTGACCGGGTCGCCATGGCCGCCGACATGCATGTAGAGGGTCGCGGGCTCGGCGCGCAGCAGGTGATTGTGGACCGCCGTGATGTCGAGGCCGCCCTCGATCAGCTTGGCCATGACCGGACTGACCTCGGTCTGCAGCAGCACGAGATCGCCCATCACCATCGCGCCGGCGCCGTGCATCGGCTTGAAGGCGACCCAGCCGCCGAGCGCGAGGCCGGGCTTGATGGCGACGCCGTCGAGCGTCACCTGCAGGTCCGAGCGCGGGAATCCATAGCGATGGACGTCGCCCCCGACGGCGCCGGGCCGTCCCAGCGCGTCATCGACTTTCTTCCAGTCGATTTCCTGGGCCTGCGCCGCGCCGGCACACGCCGCCAGCAGCCCCGTCATAATGCAAAGCATCGGTCTCATGGTCACATCCTCCTTCTAAGGGCTGAGCGCCCGGTCGTTTCGCCGCCCCAGAACTCCGTAACTGTCGTCATTTCTATTCCTCGCTTCGGCTCAGCGCGCCGCCTGCTGAACCGGCTTGGTCGATGGCCAATTATGTGTCTCGGCCTGCAGCGTGCGGCACCACGTATAGAGCGCGTCATACATGACCATGCCGTGACTCAGCATCTCGTGGTCGTCGGGGAAATTCGCCGAGAGGCCGAGCGAGATCGCGAACAGGCCGCCGCATTGCGCCGCCAGGTCGTGACGCGACGTATCGGCGCCGCGCACGATCGTCGCCAGGTGGTCAAGCGCCGGATCCGCGATGCCATAGATGCGCAGGATCGTGTCGAAGGAGCAGCGCTCGCCTTCATGCGTGAACTCGACGCCGTCGATGTCGTAGGGGATTCCACCCGTCTGTTTCGCCGTGGCGACGACGTCCTTGGTCGGGACGTAGATGAACTCCGCGCGCGGATCGATGAAGCGCCGGATCAGCCAGGGGCAGGCGATGCGGTCGATCTTGGGATGCTCGCGGGTGATCCACTTGGCGGGGGCGTCGCCGCCCATGCGGCGGCGCGTGGGCAATCCCTTCTCGATCCAGCCCGCGATACCGCCGTCGAGATAGGCCGCGTCGAAACCGGCGGCGCGCAGCGCGGCGGCCGCGCCCTGGCTGACCTGGTGCCCGTGGACGCAATAGACCACGACCGGGCGTCCCTTGGGCAGGTTCTCCGCCCATCGGGCGACGTCGTCTGGATTCTCATGGAAGGCGGAAAGGATGAGCGTGTCGGCCTTCGCGAAATCGGCCGCGCGTCGCACATCGATCAGCGCGGGCGCCAGTGCGGTGCCGAGCTTGGCGTAGAGATCAGCGGGGGAGACAGATGGCTGGTTTTGGGTCATGCGCAATCACCTCGAAAAGTCGAGCGTTGCGCAGAGCTTGGACGAATGACCGTCTGATGGGGAGCCTGCGTTTCCCCACACCAAAGCTACCGCGCGGGTTTGCGGAAGCCAATCACTGTTTTTCCAGCTTGGTGATCGTCTGTTTGCCGTCGACACGATCGACCGTGACCTGGACCTTGTCGCCGGGCTTCACCGCGTTGAACATCAAGCCGTCTTTCACCTTGTAATCCGCGGTCGCGCTGCCGGCGCCGCCGCCAACGGTACCGCTCTGGTCTTGCTTCAAGGTCACGGTGCCCGTCGCTTCGTCGAGTTTCGTGATCTCGCCCTTGAAAGTCGCTTGCTGGGCGTAGGCGCTGGCGCAAAACCCGACCGCAACTGCCGCAACCATGGCCGTGGCGAACCTCATGACAACCTCCCTGGGCTAACGTTATTTCCGTCAACCCATCAGGTTCCATAAGGTTCCCGCTGCTGCGAGGCCCGGGACGGCGCGGCACGCGCTATTGCGGCTCCATGCCTTTGGCCCTGATCACCGCATCGGCCACGGGACTTTTCAGGAAGGCGAGGAATGCCGTCACGGCCTCCGACGGTTTCGCGCCGGCCGGGATACCGGCCATGAAGGTCGTGGTGTTCTGGAATTCCGCCGGCAGCGGGCCCAAAAATTCGGCGGCGGGTTTTTGCACGATCTCGCTGATTTGCGTCAGGCCGAGCGCCCCGTCTCCCAGCCCGACGGTGACTTCCGTGATGTCGCCGCCCGCGCCGAGCCGGGTCTTCGGCCGCGTCTGGTCGGTGATGCCGAGCTTCTGGATCACGCCCGCGATGTGGACGCCGGCCGCGCCGCCCCGCACCGGGTCCGCAAAGACGATGAACTTGGCGGCCAAAAGCGCGCGCCTCAGATCCTCGGCCGTTGCGACCGGCGGCTTCGGGCTGCCGGCCGGCACCACCAGGCCGGCGCCGACCTTGCAGATCGCGGCGGTGCTGGCAGCGTCGATCTTCCCTTCTTTCACCAGCGCCGGCATCGACAGGGTCGAGCCGATGACGAGGTCCGTCTCTTCGCCGCCCATGACCCACTGGTTGATGGCGCCGATCGTGCCGTAATGGAAGATCAGCCGATGGCCCGACGAGCGCTCGAAGCCGCCGGCGATCTCCTTGAAGACCGATTGCATGGCGGCGGCCGACAGGATGCGGATCTCGGCCGCGTGGCCCGGCTGCGCGCCAAGCAGCGCCGCCGCGATCGTCGCCCAAGCGGCGACGCGCGCGCCGATCGATCTTGCAAGCATATTCATTCGCATGGGAGTTTTTCCTCAGGTGGGGGTTGAAGTGCGTGGAAGGGGGATCGATGTGAGCGTCGCGGCGCGCCCCGCTAGCGCGCGGTCGCACTTTTGCGTTCGGTGGCTTCCAACTGCAGGCGCGCCTCGTGGCGCATGCGCTGACCGGCCTCGCTCAGGTTCTTCAGCTCGTCGTCCGGTATCTCGGCGAGCGCCCGCATGGCGTCCGTGCCGCCATGCCATTGTCGCCAGAGCTGCGAAATGGCGCTCCACGCCCGAGTCGATGCCCGGCCCGTTTGATGTGTCGCCGGCGCGGCCGGCGCAATCGTGCGGGGCGGGGGCTGCTCGCAGGTCACGATGCGAAATGCGGGCCAGCCTTTTGCGGGGACCATCATGGCCGGCACTCGCAAGGTGCCACATAGGCGATCGCGTAGTCGAGCACGCCCTCGTCCTCCCAGAACATGGTCGAGACGTCGACCTGTCCCGGGCTCCAGGTGAATTTCTCGCTGAAGGTCAGGTCGGGCGCGGTTTCCTTGAGACGGGTGAATTCGATGTCGAAGCGGCCGGACCTGGCGGCGCAGTGCGAGGCGTCGACGGCGACGCGCGCCGTCCACACCCTCTGCGACAGGCGGACATCGGAGAATTTCACCTCGTTGACGGTCAGGGCAGGCCGGCACAGCGGCCCGGCGGCGGCCGGCATCGCGGCGAGGACCACGAGGGTGGCGGCCAGGATCGATCGGAATGGACGTGACGGCGGGGAGATCAAAGGGCTTCGGTCGCTCATAGGCGCTCCTTGCCCGCATCGGGGCCGGAGCAGCGCTTGGACGAAGCGTCTTGTTGAAGACCCGGGCGGCTGCATTGAGGCCCGATGGGCGGGAGATAAGCCGGGGACGGCCTTTCCCGCAAAGCATCATTTGTCAGCCATGCCTGAGAAAATCTCATGATCTGCCCAGGCCCCCGGCTGGGCTCCCGGACTGGCGGGGCAGGGACCCCACCTGTTCATCGTTGCCAGCACCACTTGGCGCGCTCCCGCACAGCCTCGTGCCGCGACAGGCCGATGTCCTTCAGCAGGTGGTCGTCCAGCTCGGTCAATTCGGCGAGGCTCCGCCGTCGCCGGCGGCGTGCCGACCAGCACCGGATGATGGCGCGTAGGCCGGCCAATAGCCTCGGGTACATGCCCCGACGACGAGGTTCTCGATCGCCGCGATGGGCGGACGCCATCGATGTCCGAACGGGCAGGTTCGCCATTCTCGATGCTCCGGCGTTCCCCCGGCCGCGGTTGCGCGCCGGCCGAGGCGCCCCGATCGATAGGGCGGCGTCGCCATTGCCCGCAAAGCATCCTTTCTCTATCCTGCCTCAACTTTTCTCATGAGGCTCGCCGATGCCCCGCCGCCTGCCGGCGCTCAACGCTCTCAAGGCCTTCGAGGCCGCGGCGCGGCACGAGAGCTTCACGCGCGCGGCGGAAGAGCTGTGCGTCACCCAGGGCGCGGTCAGCCACCAGGTCAAGGCGCTGGAAGAAGAGCTCGGCGTCAAGCTGTTCAATCGCGAGCGCCAGCGGCTGGTGATCACCCAGGCGGGTCGCGATTACCTGGCGGTCATCCGCGACGCCCTCGACCGGATCGCGCTCGGGACCGAGCGCCTGGTGCAGCGCCAGACCTCGGGCATGCTGACCATCAGCACGTCGCCCGATTTCGCCGCCAAATGGCTGGTGTATCGCCTCGGACGTTTTGCCGAGGCCCATCCCGACATCGATCTGCGGGTCTCCGCCACCATGCATCACGTCGATTTCGCGCGCGAGGACGTCGATCTGGCGGTGCGGCACGGCGACGGCGACTGGCCGGGGCTTCATGTCGAGCGCTTGTCGGCCGAGCAGCTCTTTGCGGTCTGCAGTCCGAAGCTGGTTGGCCGTCGTCGCCTCGCCAAGCCGGCGGACGTGCTGCAATTCCCTTTGCTGCATCTCGATACCCCGGGCACCTGGGCGCGCTGGCTCGAGGCCGCCGGGCTTCGCGACGCCGACGTCGCGCACGGGCCGGTGGTCAACCGCGCCAGCATGCTGATCGACGCCGCGGTCGACGGCCAGGGGATCGCGCTCGCCCGCACCACGCTCGCGGCCTGGGATCTGATCAACGGCCGGCTGATCCGGCCTTTCACCGTCGCTTTGCGTTTGTCCAAGACCTACTGGATCGTGTGTCCCGAGGCGACAGCGATGCTGCCGAAGGTCAGGCGCGCCCGCGAATGGCTGATCGCAGAGGCCGCGGCCGATTCGCGCCGCCTCAAGGAGTCGGCGCCGTAGTCGTGCGCCGCGTGCCCTCTTGCGGTCCTCGGGTGCGCGGCTTAGCTTGCTGCATCGGGGAAATGCAGGCTCCCCGCTAGACGGATCCCCGTCCAAGCTCTGCGCAACACTCGATTTGTCGAGGAGATTGCGCATGGACGGAATTCCCCTCCCGTTTTCTCCAAATAATCGATGCGCATGTCTGGCAACGGCACGGCGTGCCGCTGTTATCGTGGCCACGCGCCGAAACACCGGCGCGGCTTCGGGCGAATGGGTCGGGGAGAGCGCCCGATGACCTACGCGATGAAGCCGCTGACCTGTGACCCGGCGCGGATCAAAGGCATGTCGGAGCGCCTGATCCTGAGCCATTACGAGAACAACTACGGCGGGGCGGTGAAGCGGCTGAACCTGATCGACGAGAAGCTCGCCGAGCTCGACTACGCCAACGCGCCCGGTTTCCTGATCAACGGCCTCAAGCGCGAGCAGCTCATCGCCATGAACTCGATGATCCTGCACGAGCTGTTTTTCGACGGCCTCGGGGAGCAGAGTGAACCGGACAGGTCGCTGCGCGAGGCGCTTGCCCGTGATTTTGGATCCTACGATCGCTGGTGGGCCGAATTCATCGCCATGGGCAAGGCCCTCGGCGGCGGCTCCGGTTGGGTCCTGCTCGCCTGGTCGCCGCGCGACCGCAAGCTCGTCAATCAATGGGCCTCGGACCACTGCCACACGCTCGCGGGCGGCACGCCCATCCTGGCGCTCGACATGTACGAGCACTCCTATCACATCGATTTCGGGGCGAAGGCGGCGACCTATGTCGAGACTTTCATGGACGCCGTGCGCTGGAAGAATGTCGATCGGCTGTTCGCCCAAGTGACGAAGCAATGACGAGGGACAAAAGCCCTCGGGTGGGGATCATCATGCGCGCCTTTACCACCGTTCTTTTCACTCTGCTCGGCGTTTGGAGCATGCCGTCGGGCATCGCCGTGATATTGGCGAGCCTCACCGATGCGGCGCGAGCGCAGGTCCCGCCGGCGGAACCTCTTCGGCTCGAAACCCAGATTCAGTTGGGGGAGGTGCGCGGCCGGATCGACCACATGGCCATCGATCGCGGCCGCAACCGGCTGATCGTGGCGGAGCTGGAGAACGACAGTGTGGCGATCGTCGATGTGAACGATCGCAAGGTCATCCACGTGATTACCGGCTTGAAGGAGCCGCAGGGCGTCGCCTATGTGCCGTCGGCCGACATGCTCTACGTCGCCAACGCGGGGGATGGCTCGGTGCGGCTTTTCGGCGGCGGAGATTATGCGCCGGCCGGGGCGATCGCGCTCGGCAGCGACGCCGACAATATCCGCATCGCCCCCTCGTCCAAGACGGTGTTCGTCGGTTACGGCAGCGGCGCTTTGGCGGTCATCGATGCGGCGTCGCAGCGCAAGATCGCCGACATGCCGTTGGGGGCGCACCCCGAAAGCTTCCAGCTCACGCCCGACGGGGGGCGGGTGTATGTGAACCTTCCCACGGCGCGCGCCATAGCGGTCCTCGATGCGGCAACCCGCAAGCGCGTCGCGACATGGCCGGCGACCGTCGGGACCGGAAACTTTGCGATGGCGCTCGACGATGCGACGCAACGGGTCATTGTGGTCTTTCGCACGCCGGCCAGGCTTGCGGCCTTTTCGATGGTGGATAGCGGGCTCATCGAGATGGTCGAAACATGCGGGGATGCGGATGATGTGTTCGTCGACGCCAAACGTCAGCGGATCTACGTGAGCTGCGGGGACGGGTATTTGGACGTTTTCGACAAGCAGAACCATCCCTACCGCCGCGTCGCCCATATTCGGACGGCCGCCGGCGCTCGCACGTCGCTGTTCGTCCCCGAGTTCGATCGCCTCTTCGTTGCTGCCCGCGCGAGCGCGGGAGAGCCGGCCAGCATCCGGGTGTTCCAGCCGGCACCTTGAGATGCGGTCGCTCTCGTTGGAGTATCCACCATGTCGGCAGATCGTGGAATTCCGTCCGTGATGCCGCCGCGATGGCTCTTTGCGGCGGCGGTCTCCTGTGCGGCGTTGATGGCATGGTGCTCGCCCGCGTCGGCCTACCGGCCTTTCGAGGGGACGGACGCCGCCGTGGCCGACACGGGAGAATTGGAAGTCGAGTTGCAGCCCGCCGGCGTTCAGAAACAGGGAACCGACAAGATGTTGGTTGCGCCCGCATGGGTGGTCAACATCGGGATATCGCAGGGATGGGAAGCGGTTTTTCAGGGCCAGGGTCAGATTCCGCTTGGTGCGTCCGACACGCCGGCGAGCTTCGCCGGGGCAGGGGCTTTTCTGAAAGGGGTCCTGCGCGAAGGCAGCCTGCAGGACAAGACCGGACCCAGCATCGCAACCGAGTTCGGCGCGCTTCTGCCGGGAATCAATGCCGACTCGGGCCTGGGCGCGAGTGTGGCCGGCATCGTCTCCCAGCGCTGGGAGTGGACGACGGTGCATTTCAACGTCGCGACCGCGCTCACCCGCGATCAGCACGCCGATCTCTTCCTCGGAACGATCATCGAAGGGCCATCGAAGTGGAAAGTGCGGCCGGTCGCGGAGTTCTTCTACGAGAATGAATTCGGGACAGCGCACACCGTGTCGGGTCTCGTCGGCGCGATATGGCAGGTCAATGACAAGCTCAGCTTCGATATCGGCCTGCGGCATGCTCTGAGGAGCGGCCATCCCGTGGATGAAATTCTGGCGGGCCTCACATTCGGCCTGCCGCTGCAATCCTTCGCGGGCGCCCACCGATGAGACGAGCGACGTTCCTTTGGGTCCCGGCGCCTCCATGGCGGCTCCGCCGCTGCACGCCGATTTATTTCAGCCGTTATCGAAATAATTATTGACGCGCCGGCTATATTTCGATATTCGCTGAAATATGGAAAAAGCCGCCGCCCTCTCGGCCCTGGGTGCCCTCGCGCAGGACAATCGCCTCGACGTCTTTCGGCTGCTGGTTCAGGCCGGACCGGAAGGGATGCCGGCGGGCGCCGTCGCCGCGTCGCTCGGCCTGGCGCCCAATACCCTCACCTTCCATTTCGACCGCCTGCGCGAGGCCGGGCTCGTCAGCGTCCGGCGCGACGGCCGTTCGATGATCTATTCGGCGCGCTTCGACAGCATGAGCGCGCTCCTCGGCTATCTGACCGACAATTGCTGCGAGGGCCGCCCGGAGCGTTGCAGGCCCGCGCCGCAGGCCGCGCCGCCACGCTCCGCCGCGCGCAAGAAGGAACGCGTGCCGTGAAGCTCTACATGTTCGAGCACTGCTCGCTGTGCTTTCGCGTGCGCATGATCGCGGCGCTCAAGCGCCTGCACCTGCAGGAGGCCGTGGTCCTCGACGACGACACCGAGACCATGGTGGCGCTCGTCGGCAAGCGGGTCGTTCCGATCCTGGTGAAGGATGACGGGCAGGCGATGCTCGAAAGCATGGACATGGTCGACTATGTGGAGCGTCGCGGCGACCCCGTGCTGACCGGACCGGAGCGGCCCGAGATCGCGGCCTGGGCGGAGGGGTTCATCACCAGGAGCGCGCCCCTTACGATGCCGCGTTATCCGCTGCTCGGCCTGCCGGAATTCGCCACAATCGCGGCGCTCGACCATTACAACCGGCGCAAGCGCAAGGTTTTCGGCGATTTTGTCGAGCTTCGCGCCGACACCCGGCGCCACATCGGCGCGCTCATTCCCGACCTCGAGGCGCTCGACCGCATGATCGAAAGTCCTCTCGCGCTCAACGGCACGCTGTCGGTCGACGACATTCGCGTGCTGCCGCTGCTGCGATCCGTTGCGGTCGTCAAAGGGCTGCGCTTCCCGCGAAAAGTTCAGGATTACTTCGAATCGATGATGGGCCGCATCGGCTATCAGCCGCTGCCCGCGATCTGACTCTGAGGTCACATATGACCGATCGTCCCTTCAACGTGCTGTTTCTGTGTACCGGGAATTCCGCGCGCTCGATCATGGCCGAGGCCATCCTGGGCAAGATGGGCGCGGGCAAATTCCACGCCTTCAGCGCCGGAAGCCAGCCCAAGGGCCGCGTGCATCCTGAAGCGAGCCGGCTCCTGGCGAGCCTCGGCTACGACGTCTCGGGCTTTCGCTCCAAGTCATGGGGCGAGTTCGCCGACCCCGGCGCGCCGGTCCTCGATTTCGTCTTTACGGTCTGCGACAACGCCGCGAGCGAGACATGCCCGGTCTGGCCGGGCCAGCCGATGACGGCGCATTGGGGCGTTCCCGATCCGGCCGAAGCCAGGGGCTCTCCGGCCGAGGTCGCGCTCGCCTTCAAGGATGCCTACCGCATGCTGCATCAGCGCATCGCGGTGTTCACGGCTTTGCCCATCCGCGCTCTCGACCAGCTCGGCCTGCAATCGAAGCTGAGACACATCGGCAGGATGGATCGCGCGCCCGCGAGCGCCGACGAGCGGGACTGATGCCGTCGCTCGCGCAACGCAGCTTCTGCGAAGCGCTGGGGACGGCGTTCCTGCTGGCGGCCGTGGTCGGGTCGGGCATCATGGCGCAACGGCTCGCGGGCCCTGACGGCGCGGTTGCGCTGTTGTGCAACACGTTGCCGACCGGCGCGATCCTCGCCGTGCTGATCCTCGTTTTCGGCCCACTCTCGGGCGCGCATCTCAACCCGGCCGTGAGCCTGGCCTTCGCGCTGCGTGGCGCCCTGCCGTGGCGGGCGGCCGCGGCTTACGTCGCGGCGCAGATTTTTGGCGGCTTCGCCGGCGTGTGGGCGGCGCATCTCATGTTCGAGCTGCCGCTGTTGCAGCTCTCGGTCACCGCGCGCACCGGGCCGGGGCAATGGTTTGCGGAAGCGGTCGCGACTTTCGGGCTGCTGCTGACGATCGTCGGCTGTGCGGCGCGCACGCCAGCGGCCACGCCCTATGCGGTCGGCCTCTATATCGTCTCGGCTTACTGGTTCACGGCGTCCACGAGTTTCGCCAATCCGGCGGTCACCGTGGCGCGCGCGCTCTCCGACACCTTTGCGGGAATCGCCCCGGCCGGCGTGCCCGCCTTCATCGCTGCGCAAATCGCGGGGATGCTCGTGGGTTTGAGTGTCGCGCGCTGGCTGTGGAAAGAAGGCGCGCCGGTCGAAAGGCCCGCCACCGGATCGCCCACAGTGTGACGCACTCCGCTACCTATCGGAAATCAAAAGGGAATCCGAAGTTCGGCCCGCGCCGAATCCGGCATTGGTGTGGTTTTTCTGCACTAGCCGACGAAGCGCGATTCCCCATAATGCGATTTGGTGGATCGAACCCTGGGGGAATTCCATGAAGAAGGTAGCCGTTGTAGTTATGGCGACTCTCGCCATGCTGAGTCTGGCGGCGTGCGCCGGCAAGTCGCCGAAAGCACCGCCGCCGATCGTCACCAAGGGCTGATACGACAGCAAGATCGGGAGAGCCGGCCGCAACGCCGGCTTCTCCTTGTCTTTTTGGGGGCGTGACGAGACCCGAGGTGGCGACGCGCGCGAGCGCGATCGCCCCTTGGCGCAACCTCAGGCCGGTTAGAAACTCGCGAGAGTGAAGCATGCGCGATCACGCGAAACGCACCAAGGCGGTTCATGTGCTGACGGCGTCCTGCGCCCTGGCATTTGCGGCCGGCCTGCAGGTTCCGATCGCCGGCGCGCAAGACACGGTCGGGGTGGCGGCCGTCGCTCCGAAGCCGCAGGCCGGCCTGCGGTCGGGCGGCGCGACTGTCGCGGCGCCGCGGGGCGAGCAATATTACGTCGAGTTCCGCTCGCGCTATGCGCAGAGCTACGGCCACGCCTTCGTGGTGTTCGGCCGCGGGCCCGGCCCGGGCAAGAAGATCAGCCCCAACCAGATCGCCGGCTTGCATCCGGCGACGGACAGTCCGATTCCGTTCTGGGTCGGCCACGTCATCCCGGTCAAATCCGAGACCGGCGCGAGCGAGGGCGACACCGACGAGATCTACGTCTCGGCGCGCTACCGCGTGATGCTGAGCAAGCCGGATTACGAGCGCACCCTGGCCTTCATCCGGAATCTCCAGAAGAGCTCGCCCATGTGGCAGGAGATGATCTACAACTGCAACGATTTCGTCGCCGACATCGCGCGCTTCGTCGGTCTGAAGACTCCGTCGACGAAGACTTTCCCGAAGGAATTCATCACGGGGCTGCGCGAGCTCAACGAGGGACGGCAGCGCATCGCCGTCCCGGCGCAGTCCGTGCAGGCGTCGCAGCCGTCGCAGCCATCGTTGCAGTAGATACGTCCCTCGGCGATCCGCAAAGAAGCGCGCCGACTTGGCGCGGCTCCGACCAAATTTCAAAACTTTTCCATGGAGTTCGGCCCGGTACTTCATGTGCCGGATGCGGCAATCAAGCGTGTTGGAGCGACGTCTGAGCAACCGCCGCTATCTCCTTTGGACGCAACAACTTCGCGAACGCGTCGCCCAATTCCGACCCCTGATAGATCCATATGGGTTGATGATGTGTCGTCTCGCCGGCCCTGGCGGCGGCCGCCGTCGGCATCATCCTCACTCGTGAATTGCCGGAGCCATTCGCCAGCCGGCTTGCGGCCCATGACCGCGGGTCCCCGATCCTCGCAAGACAGCGCCCACCGGGATCACCGGTGGGCGCAAGGCTTGCGGCGTTCCGATGCGGTCAGTGGCCGTGATCGCCGTGATCGCCATGTTCACCGTCATCGCCATGATCGTCGTGATCGCGGCGGACCCCGGCGAGGTCCTCGACCTGGTCGATGATGCGGCGCGCGCGGTCGGTCAGGCCGTCCTGCTGGTGCTCATCGACCGGCTGATTGGCGAATGCGGCTGCGTTCAACGCCGACTTGATCTGGCTCGCCAGCGCATCGCGATCGGCCGTGATGGCGCCGAGCTTCGCCAGGTACTGGGCGTAGGTCGCGTCGTCGCTCGTGATCGATCGATTGGCGAACACGAGACTGTTGCGGCCCACCGAGCCGAGCGGGGCGTTGAGCTGCTTGTAGACCGTGGCGAGGTCGAGGAATTTCTCGCCCCGGTCGCGCAGCGCGTGCGGCAGCGCATGCTCGTCGATCTTCTCGGCGAGGACGCGGCCGTCATGGATGTAGGAATCCTTCAGGCCGAGCAGCGCCAGCATGGTCGGGCGAACGTCGGTGTGGTCGGAGAAGACGCGGTCGTTGCGCCCCTCGCGGCGTACCCCGGGCCCCGCCATCGCCAGCCAGGTCCGCGTGATGTCCTCCTGCACGTCGCCGTGGTTCCAGGCAAAGCCCGGGTCCTCGACCACGCAAGCAGGCGGCAACGCGCAATTGCCCGAGCCGCTGGTGAAGAAGAAATAGTCCGGATCGCCGAACATGGTGAAGCTCGGGGTCCGGGCCGGGCTCGCGGTGACCATGTGCAGCAGCTTCATCTCGGCCTGATCGGCGAGGAACACCGACAGCTTGTCGGTGTTGCCGGTGATCGGGCTGGTGGCCACCAGGGCATCGAGATCATGCTGCAGCGTGCGGGTCACCGGCGCCGTCGGCGCGGGATTGCCGGTGATATAGACGGTCGGCGCGTCGTCGCTGTGCACCGAGAAGGGCGTCGTGTTGTTGCGCTGGGTCAACAGCAGACGATTGATCACCGCGTCGATCTCGCCGAGCTGCGTATAGGTGCAGGGCACGTGGATTCCGTCGCAGCCGACCGGGACCGGTGCGCCGCCGACGAAATGATCGTTTTCGTCGGGAACGACGACGAACAGCGTGTTGTCCTTGGTGATCCCGTCCGCCGCAAGCCGCGCGAAGAACTTGGCGAAGGCCTGGTCATAGGCCTGGAGCTGGGCGACATATCCGGCCTCGCCCGGGCCGAAGGCGCGCGTGGCGACGGGCCGATTGGTGGCCGGATCGAGCGTGGTCGTCTTCTGATCATGCACGTCGGAAACGTAGAGGTAGACGATCGGGATGCCCTTCTCCAGCATCGCGGCCGCATAGCCGAGCGATTGCGACGCGGTCGGGCTGAAGATATTGGGGAAACCCGGCCGGCCGTAGACGTCGGTGATGACGTTGCCGTCGATGTCCTTGACGTGCCCGCTTGCATCGCACGCCGCCGGCGTCGCGCCCTGACAAATTGCCGGCGCCACGTTGATATTGCCGTAAAGCGCATTGAAGCCGGTGTATCCGCCCGGCTCGTCGGGAAGCAGATCCGGCTTGGCCGTCGGACCGTTGCACAGCGGGCTCCCGGCCGCGCAATGCAGCGCGACCCCGAGATAGTCGGTGTTGGGCGCCTGCCGTGCCGGCTGGTTCGCCGGGGTGTTGGGGAGCGCAAGCGCGGCCTTCACGGCCACGTCCTGCGGCGAGCCGAGCCCGAAGACGGTGGTGACGTCGCTCGGCAGGGTCTCGAATTCGATGTTGGCGACCGAGAAGGCGCCGACGTCGCAACCCGCCCGCGTGAAGGGCACCCAGGGAGCGGGATGGATCTTGCCATTCTCATTGATCATCTGCGGCTGGCCGTCGCCGCTGGTCGCCGTCCAATAGGTGAAGGAGGTCTGGAAACCGACCGTGCCATTGGGACGGAAGAAGCCGTAGCTGTTGGCGACCGGCACGCCCATGCGATCCCCATAGGTGCCGGTCAGCGCCGTCAGGATGTCGGTCGCGGTGTGCGAGATGAGCGGGGTGTGATGATTGCCGCTGACCGTTCCGTTGTTCAGCAGGAAATTCAGCAGGCTCGGCATCTGCTCGAGATCGGACGGAACGTTCGGATTGTCCCGCCGCAGATGCACATTGTCGAAGGTGAGATGGACGACATGCTTGATTTGTCCGCCCGGGGACTGGAGCTGGCAGGCCGCCTGCGCCCCGGAAGTCGTCGCGGCCGCCAGGCCGCCGCCGAGGAGGATCGTCCCCGCCAGCCAAAAGGTCCGTCGTAAAAGAGTCATCATCGCCTCCGCTTTTATGGCTTGAATTTCAAGAAGATTCGCGAGCGGTTGCCCGCGCGGGAATTCAAGGGTGCGGATGTTGCCTGCGGATGAAGGTTCGTTGAACGATCTGTGAAAGGACTGGATAAGTCCGCATTCGGCGCGCCGGCTGCGTCTGCGTTGACGAGAGCGCCGCGATGCCTGTGCGGCTCAGGCATTCATCGATCGGTCACGCAGGTCGATTGTGGAATGGGTCGGTTCCTGCCTGCGGCACCCCGTGTCCACGGAACGCCGCCTCGAACGCGGCAGCCGAGACCGCGCCGGTTGAGCTGGTTGGCGGCCCGCCGCGCGAGCGCAAGCCGAAATGCCTAGCGCTTCGTGAGCTGAGATCCGGAGGCCGGCGCCAGGCGGCGCACGCTGGTGACCTCTCCCGCTATGGCGCGAATGCGGGTGATCGCGGCCGCGCTGTCCTCGAAGGCGACCGCCATGTGATGCGAGTTGGCATGCACGAGCGTCGCCGCGTCCCGCACGATGGCGACGTGGCCCTTCCAGAAGACGAGATCGCCGCGGCGCAATTGCTTGGGGTCGCCCGGCCATGCGAGCGGGCCGCCCACGGCCTGCTCCTGGCGGTCGCTGTCGCGCGGCCCGGAAATGCCGCAGGCAGCGAGCGAAAGCTGCACCAGTCCCGAGCAGTCGATGCCGAGACTGGACTTTCCGCCCCACAAATAGGGCGTTCCCAAAAACCGCTCCGCCACCGCGACAAAATCGGTTTCCATGGTCGCGACGGGTGCGAGGTGGAGAAGGGGCACATGGCCGCCGGCGGCGGTGATCGCGAAACTCTCGTCCAGGCGCGCGATGGCGAGCCGGGAGCCGAAGGAAAGAGTCTCCATGGGGGGAAGCTTGATCGAAGGGCCGGGGAACACGAAGGTGCGCAACGCCGCCACCTTGTGGGTCGGAGACGGTCCGGGCGCGCGCAACGCGCTGGCCGGCACGAAACCGACATAGCCGTCGCCGGCGAGCTGTCCCCACGCCCAGCCATCCGGGTTGATGTCGTAGATGGTGACGCGCTCGCCTTTCAGCGCTTCGGTCAGAAGCTCCGCGTCCTGCACGGGCGCGGCGCGCACGGGCGCTTGCGCGGCGTCGATCTCGTAGGCCTTTCCCTCGACGAAGCGCTGGGCGTCGACGACGCCGGCGAGGTGCTTGGCGGCGAGGTCGGGCCGCGCCGGTGTGGTCCGCGGGTCGAGCGCGGCCGCGGCCGGCGGCCGGGCGCGCGCCGCCACCGGCCAGGCGACGGCGCCGCCGAGCAGCGTGACGAATTCCCGCCGTTTCATCCAATCGGATCGCATCCCGGCTCGTCCTTACGCCGTCAAGCGCGCGGTGGCCGGCGCCGCTCGTGGAACCAGGCGCGGTACCCCGTCATCTTGGCGCGCTGCGCCTGCGGCGCCTGCCGCTTGCAGGTCGACGCCTCGTCGCTCTTCTGCGCCGCCCCCCAGCGCAGCTCGACGCAGTCGTTCACGTTGTAGGCCATCTCGAGCGCCCCGGCGCGGTCGATCACGTCCTTGAGCGCGAGCGTCCAGACGGAGCCGTCGCTGCGCGTATAGGAAAACTTGCGACTCGACAGTTCCGACGCCAGCACCTTCTCCAGCTCGGCCTTCACGTCCGCCGCGCTTTTGTCCTTCGGCATCGCGTAGCGCTCGGGCCGCCGCATGACGCGATCCGGAAATCCGCGCACCACGTCCATCGCGATCAGCAGGCGCAGATCGCGCGACGGCGTGGCGAAATCCTCCCACGCGCCGGTGGTCTCGAAGATCGAAGCGCCGTCCGGCATGGCCGCCTCGCCCCGCCCGCTGCTCTGGAACTTGCGCCCGTTCTCGACCGAGACCACGCGCGTCTTCACCTGCTCCTCGAGCGAGGTGATCGCCTCCGTCATCGCGCGCAACGGATCGAGCGGCGCCGGCGACATGACGTCGTCCATGCGGTCGTAAAAGTCCTCGACTCCGAGGCGCGACTGATCGAGCGAAAAATCGGCGAATTGCGGATTCTTCGCGAGCTCGGCGTTGGTCAGCCGCCGCAAGGCGCCGGTCTTCTCGCGCATGATCGGCCGGAAGCGCTTGAAGCCGGGGCTGCCGAGCGCGGGCTCCTGCGCGAACAGGAAATTGCCGCGCCAGAAACGCTTGCGCGCGACCGTCCCGTCGGGCTGTCCGTCGACTGCGAGGAAGACGCCGGCCGCGCCGTCCGACTGCGCGATGCGGCGCACCAGCACCAGAAGGTGACCATAAGGATCGGCATAGACCGTCCCCGGCCGCAGCGCATCCTGGCTCAGCGACACGGGATAATAATCGGTGTTGTCGTCGCTCGCCCGCGTCCGCCCGGTTCCGGAATGGACCGCATTCGCCACGGTCGAGCTCAGATAATGACCGAACGAGGCGGCGAGCCCGAGCGGCCGCGAGGCGGGCGCGCTCGCCGGCGTGGCGGCCGGCTGGCGCATGATCTCGAGCGGGGCGGCGGATGCGATCTTCGGTCCGGGCGCGGCCGAACGAACGTCCTCGGGACTCTGGATGCTGTGCCACGCGACGCATCTGGGCGGCTGGCCGCCGCCGCCGCGCGAGCAGATCGAATAGCCGTAGGGCAGCCCCATCTTGAAGGCGAAATAAGCGCGCAGGAAATACGGGAGGTCGGCGCAGTCGGGGCGGATGACGAGCCCCAATTCGTCCTCGCGCAGGCCGAGGTGGTTGAACAGCACGTTGCGCGATTTATCGCGCAGCACCTCATGCAGCGCCGGCCACGATGGCGCGGCGTCGAGCGGCGCGTCGAACAGCTTTTCGATCCATGCGGAATACAGGTTCTCGGTCGCGCGGCTCCATGTGTTGCGCAAGGGCCAGAGGGTCCCCTCCGTGGCATGCGGCCGCGGCGGCTCGCGGTCGCTCACGGAGATATCGCGCGTAATCGTGCCGCATTCGGCCGGCGCGCCGTCGCGCACGAGCTTCGCGTGCCAAGTCCCGGCGGCCGGCGCCGCGACCTCGGCGAACCAGGAATAGGGCGGTCCGCCGTGGCGCTCGCGCGATCGGGCCGCCACGTTGCCATCGGGGCCGATCAGCGAAAGCTCGCCGGCGAGCGGCTTCTCGGCGGCGAAGATGACGTGCAGCGGCGCGCCCGTCCACGGCGCGACCGGGGAGGGCAGCACCGCCAGCTCCACCGCATCCTCGCAGCTGCCCGGCCGGTCTTGGGCCTGCGCCGCCACGACCGCGAAAAGGACGACAAAACATGCGCTTGCGAGCGGCCGCAAGGCCGTCGCCGCAGTGGTAAACCGGCGTGCTGGAATCAAGTTGGCCACCCCTCCCGGGCCCCCCGCTCTCGCAGTATTGCAAGGCTTGGGCTGAATCATGGCAAAATCCGTCGCGTACCGGAAGGTCGCAGCGCCCGGTTCCGGGTCGAGAGCGCCGGCCGCTCGGCGAGGCCGGCCCAACCCGCACATTGTTCGACGATATGATGAAGAAACCGTGCCGGCGGGCGCCTTTCGGGCTGCGATCGGCCGGATTGGCCTACTTTGTCGCCTTATCGGTCATCTCATCCAGGAGTTTTGCGAACGGCGCCATCGCTGGAGGGACCGTCGCGCCGTGCCGCGGATAGATCGTGTTGTAGAGGTATTCGGAAGAATTATACGACAGCCAGACCTTCCCCTGATCGTCCTCCCAGACCAGCGCCTTGGGCGGCACGTCGATCGCCAGCAGCGGCGTCTTGACCATGGCGGGCGTGCCGAGCTTCGGATTGCCGAACACGATGACCGTGCGCGGCCGCATCTCGAGGCCGAATTTCTTGGCGGCGGCCGCGTGATCGATTTCGGTGAAGACCACGAAGCCGCCCGCCTCCTTCTCTTTGACCGCGGCTTCAAATCGCGCGACGGTCTCGCTCACCGAATGATTGCTCGGCTTGGTTATGAGGCCGTCGTCGGCCGCACGTGCAGTCGCAACGCTTGCGCCTATCGCCAGGGAAAGCGCCAAGCTCGCCAGCGCGCAGTTTTTGACGCTCATGGGGATTCCTCGCCTGTTGGTGGTTTCGCCGGGTGGGGACGGCTCGCCCGCCGTGCGAAGCCGCGCAGCATATCATGGCGCGCTGCTGCGTTGATACGGTCAAGCAACGCGCGATCTGCGGGGATGTGCGCAAACTATTCCAAATACCAGCGTGAGTTCCTCCTATAATGCCTGTGACGCGGGCGTGACGTCGGGCGCTTTCGCCTCGTCCCGGGCTGACAAGCCCGGATCACCCAAGGGCGGCCTATCATGACATCGAAAACCTTTTCGACATTGCTGGCCGTCGCATGGCTCGGCGGGCTCGCGCCCATACCCGCCGTCGCGGAAACCTATCCATCGCGCCCGATCACCATCGTGGTGTCGCTGGCGCCCGGCAGCGGCATGGATACGATAACGCGTCTTTATGCGGATAAATTGTCGGCGGCTCTCGGCACGCCGGTCATCGTCGAGAACAAGCCCGGTGCCGCCACGACGCTGGCGGCCAACCAGGTCGCGACCGCGCACCCCGACGGCTACACGCTCGTGGTGCTGACCAGCATCGCCTTGTCGATCAATCCCACCTTGTTCAAGCAGCTCAATTATGACCCGCAGGATCTGACCCCGATATCGCTCTATGCGAAATCGCCGTTCATTCTGGTCATCAATCCCTCGCTGCCCGCAAAGACCTTCGCCGACTTCGTCACGCTCGCCAAGGCGTCGAACCCGCCGCTGAATTATGCGTCGATCGGCACGGGCTCGGTGCAGCATATGTCGATGGAGTTCGCCAAGCAGCGGCTCGGCTTCGAGGCCACGCATCTCCCATATCGCGCCGTCACCCAATCGGTGACGGACCTGCTGGGCGGCCATGTGGCGGCCAGCTTCCTGGAAGCCGGGCTGTCGATCCCGCTGATCAAGGACGGGAAATTGCGCGCCTTGGCGGTCTCCTCGGCGCAGCGGCTGCCGCTTCTTCCCGACGTGCCGCCCTTTGCCGAGGCCGCCGGCGCAAAAGACTATGAAGGCGTATCCTGGCACATGCTCCTGGCGCCGGCGAAAACACCTCAACCGATCATCGACAGGCTTCACGCCCAGATGAAACGGATCATGGCGGAGCCGGAGATGCGGGAGAAGATCGCCGCGCTCGGTCTGATCCCGAACGATTCGCCGACGGTCGAGGACATGCGCGCCTATATCGGGTCCGAGCGACTGAAGTGGGGCACCATGGTGAAGCAGCTCGGCCTGGAAGGTTCCCAGTAGGGATATTCCCTTCCAGGATTTCGTCGGTGTCGATGCCGACGGACGCGGGATTCCTCCAATTCATGTCCGGTCACGCGTGACTTTTCATCGCCCGGCGGCCCGCTCGGCTGCGTAAGTAGTAGCCTGATCCTCCCCGCAGACGTTTTTGCGCGCGAGAGGCGCGCAAATTGTTTCCCATTGGCAACACTCAAGAAAATTGCGACGGCCCGCGCGGTCATCGCCTTATTTGCTCGCAGTTTGCCATGATCGAATTCACTCGGACGCGTGATTGGGGATTCGGAAGCAAGCCGAAATGCGGCGTCCAGGGGGGTCGCGTATGTCGAACGAATGGGTCTCCGCCACACGGCGGGTTTCAACGGGATTGGCGCTGGTCGCATTGGCATCATCGCTCGCGGGCTGCGTGACGGCCGGCACGAACATCGCGACCGGGCCGCAGAGATCTGCGCGCTCGGTGCAGACTTCCTCCGTCGCGGTGGCACGCCGGATGGCTGCGCGTCATCCCGTTGCGCGTCATTCCATCGCGCAGCGTTCCACGACCGGGAGCATCGAGGGGGTCGCCTCCTATTATTGGGAGGGCTCGCGCGTCGCCTCCGGCGGGAAATACAACCCCTACGGCCTGACGGCGGCACATCGTTCGTTGCCGTTCGGCACCCGGGTTCGCGTCAGCGATCCGAAAACACAGCGCAGCGTCATCGTCACGATCAACGACCGCGGTCCATTCGTGCATGGACGCGTGCTCGACCTGTCGCTCGGCGCGGCGCGCGCCCTTGGGATCGAGAGCCGCGGCGTCAGCCGCGTGCACGCCGACGTGCTGTAGCCCGATCGCTGCGGCGGCGTGGTCGGTTCGAGACAAAAGGGACGGATTTTCCCGCCGGGCTCATCATGAGTCTTGACAGCCATTTTTTTGACGGCGGCCCGTTTTTGGTGTAGGAGAAAATCCACAGTCGGAATTGCGCCCGCCGGGAAACCGCGCGGGCGTTTTTCATTCCGGGGCCGGCTGCGACAGCGGGGTGTGCCAGATGACCGGTAATTTCAACAAACGGATCGCAAAGCTCGAAGCGAAACGCCGAGGCGGCCAGATCCCGATCATTTGCGAAGAGGAAAGCCAGGTGCCGGCGTTGGTCGAGCGGATGATCGAGGCCGGCGAGCTGGCCGAGGCCGACCGGAGTCGTTGCGTCTACTGGCTGGATTGCGTCGGCCCCAACGCCCTGACCGACGCGCAGTTGCGGGCATTGCTGGCGCTATGCGACGCCGAGGCAGCGCCCGAAAGGGAAAAACCAAAGACCGATCCGACGCGCGGCGGCGTCAACGCCCCGGGCAGCGGATAATTTCTTTCGTTCTCGCGTCGGACTTCCAGTCCGTGCGCCGCCACTGGTAGGTGCTTTTGTCGTTGAGCACCAAAACCCACATCACCCGGTCGCCCGGCTCGGTCCTGCGCTCTTCGTCCTGGATCAACATCGTGATCTGGTTCTTTTCGGCGTAGAGAACCTGATAAACGTATTGAGCTCCCGTTTTGGGGTATTTCAGGATCATCTTCTTGTCACCCTCGGCGAAGGACAAGACGTGAGGGTTCTGCTCGCACGAGCTGGCGGGGACGTCCTTCCAGCCCCAGGTGCCTTCGACGAGACGGAACAGGTTCGCATCGGGCTGCGGATTGGCGGCGATCGCCGCTCCAAACGAGCCGAGCAAGGTCACCACCATCATGGTCGGCAAGAAAAAGACTCGCATGTCGTCCCCCCGCAGTTATCAGTGAATCCGCCCCCTAGTCCGGCTTGGCGCCCGAGAACTTCACCACCTTGCCCCACTTCTCGGTCTCGTCCGCAAGCAGCTTGCCCCAGTCGGCGGCCGAGCCGGGCAGCAGCGAGGCGCCGAGCTCCTTGAAGCGCGCCTGCGCCTTGGGATCGGCGAGGATCTCGTTCATCGCCTTGTTGACCTTGTCGATCATCTCGGCGGGCGTGTTTTTGGGCATGCCCAGGCCGTACCACGCGCTCGCCTCGTAGCCGGGCAGGAAATCGGCCACCGTGGGCAGCTCCGGCAGCACCTCGGAGCGCTCGGTGCTGGTCACGGCGAGCCCGCGCAGCTTGCCGGTCCGCACGAGCTCGGCGGAGGTCGGAATGTTGTCGAACATCACGTGCACCGAGCCGCCCATCAGGTCGGTCAGCGCCGGCGCTCCCCCGCGGTAGGGCACATGCACCATGTTGATGCCGGTCAGCATCTTGAACAGCTCGCCCGACATGTGGATCGTCGACCCGTTGCCGGAGGACGCCATGTTGAGCTTGCCGGGATTGGCCTTGGCGTAGGCGACCAGTTCGGGGATCGACTTGATCGGAAGCGACGGATTCACCACCACCACGTTGGGAAAACGGATGATGCCCGCGACCGGCGCGATATCGCGGAGAAAATCGAAACTGAGCTTGTCATAGAGCGTGGCGTTGATGGCGTTTGCCGGCGCGACGAGAAGGAGCGTGTAGCCGTCGGGCGGCGCCCGCACGACCGCCTCGGTGGCGA